>JADLBR010000270.1 GCA_020847615.1 Verrucomicrobiia bacterium | reverse complement strand
TCCCGCTCTTGTGCGCCGCCCCCAACGCGGCCATCGCCTGCCTCCCGATGCCCACGCACTCCGCCTCGCCGAATGTCTCGCCCCGGCGCAGGTACTCGCCGAGGCTCAGGCCCTCGATCAGCTCCATCACGTAGAAGTAAGTCCCGTCCGCCTCCCCAAAATCGTACACCTGCACCAGGTTCGGATGGTTGATCGACGCCGCGGCCTTCGCCTCGCGAAAAAACCGGGCCAGCAACTCCGGCTGAGACGCCAGATACGGGATCAGCAGCTTGATCGCAACCGCCCGATCCAGCGAGATCTGGCGAGCGCGATACACGCTGCCCATCGCACCCCGCCCAATCAGGCGCTCGATCTCGTAGCCCCCCAGCCGGCTCCCGAGCAGCGGATCCTCCTGCTCGGGTTCCTGTTGTTCCGTCTCCATTCGAATTGAATAAACCGAAAACTACCCTAGCGGTTGCGCCGTGCGCCTCCAAGCCGAAAGGGAAAAAGGAAGGCCGCCCCGGGCGGGACGGCCTCCCGAATGAACCTGGCGCGATCTCGGTCGCCCTATGACTTCTTCTTGCCCTTCTGCGGCTTGGCCTCGCCCTTGTCGCGGATGTCACCCTCTTTGCCCGGGATCGCGATGACATCGTCGGCGGGCGCCTTCACCGCGCCTTTCTCGAAGTCCTCCGGGGCAGGCGAGAGCACCATGTCGTAGAGGGGCGACTTGGCGGCCGGCTCCATCAGGTCAACCCAGCGCACCTTCTGGCCCGTGTACGCGGAGATCCGCCCCATGATCGCCGTGAGGGTCGACTCCGCCACGTTCTTCGCCTCGTTGATCGGTTTCTTGTCGAAGATGCTGTTGATCAGGTCGATGTGCTCCTGGACGTACGGGTTCTCATGGCCCTTGAACTCCGGCACGGAGACATCCTTGCCACTGAGTTTGCCCCCGGGGATGACCTCGCCGTCGGTGCCGCGGAAAAACTCGGTCACCGCATTCGCGCAACCCGCGATCTGCCGGCACTGGCTGTGGATGTGGACCCCGTCGCCAAAGTCGTAGTCCACGCTGAAGAAGTCGTACTGGTTGCCCGTGTAGCGGCGATGCCGGCCGCCGAAGCCGAGCGCCGACTCCGGGTGCCGGCCGAGAAACCACAGGGCCACGTCGAGATTGTGCAGATGCTGCTCGACGATGTGGTCGCCGGAGAGCTCGGTGAAGTTGAGCCAGTTGCGCGCCATGTAGTCGGCGTCGCCCTCGCCCTGCTTGCGCTTGTAGATCCACGGGATCTGGCCATTCCACTGGACCACGCCCCCGAGGATCTTCCCGATCGCCCCCTTCTCGACCTTGGCCGCATTCTCCAGGTACACGGTCTGGTGCCGGCGCTGCGTCCCCGCCACGATGGAGAGCCCCTTCTCCTTGGCCTTCTCGCCCGCCGCGATGATCCGCCTGCACCCCGGGGCGTCCACGCCCACGGGCTTCTCGACAAAGAGATGCTTGCCCGCGCCGATGATCGCCTCGACATGCACCGGGCGAAATCCGGGGGGCGCCGCCGTCAGCACCAGCTCCGCCTCGGTCGACTCCAGCAGCTTCTTGTACCCGTCCCAGCCGACGAAGGCCTTCTTCGGGTCGAGGCCAAACTTCTGCACCGCCGAGTCGATGCGATCCTGGAATGCATCCGCCAGACCCACGAGCTGGACGTCGACGCCGATGGCCTTGCCGGCATCGATGCAGTTCTGCAGCGCGCCCGTGCCGCGCCCGCCACAGCCGATCACGGCCACCTTGATGGTCTTGCCGGCCGGAGCTCCGGTGGCGATGCCGAATGACGAGGCGCCGATGGCCGCGCCGGCCACCGCCGAATTCTTGATGAAATCACGTCGGGATAATGCTGCTTTCATGTGCGTTTCTCCTGGTGGGTTGAACTGCGCGAGACTCTCGCGAATCCGGGGATGATGCCCATATCCGCGGGTTTGTTAAGGCAGAAATCGCGGGCATCGGCCTTCCCCCACATCCGGGGGCCATCTATGCTTCCCAGCAGCCGCCATGGCATCGGCCGAGCCACACAGGTCCATCCTGCACATCGACATGGATGCGTTCTTCGCCTCCGTCGAGCAGCGCGACCATCCGCAGTGGCTCGGCAAGCCCGTGATCGTCGGCGCCGCGCCCGATCGGCGCGGCGTCGTCTGCGCCGCCAGCTACGAGGCGCGAAAATTCGGCGTTCGCTCTGCCATGCCATCGCGCACCGCCGGCAGGCTCTGCCCAGACGGCATCTTCGTCCGCCCGGACTTCGCGCGCTACAGCGCCGCCTCCGACCAGATCATGGCGGTGCTCCACGACGTCACGCCCCTGGTCGAGCCGCTCTCGATCGACGAGGCATTCCTTGACGTGACCGCCGCCGCCGGCGACATCGATGCCGCCGCCTCGCTCGCGCGCGATATCAAGGCCCGCATCCGCGAGCGCGTCCGGCTCACGGCCAGCATCGGCGTCGCGCCCAACAAGTTCCTCGCCAAACTCGCCAGCGATCTACAGAAGCCCGATGGGCTGACCGTCATCCGCGAAGAGGAGAAGGTCGCCTTTCTCCGCCCCCTGCCCGTCTCCCGCATCTGGGGCGTCGGGCCAAAGACCGAGGCCGCGCTCCACGAGGCGAGTATCCGCACGATCGCCGACATCCAGGATTTCCCGGGCGACCTTCGCCGCCTCTTGGGCGCCTACGCCGAGGACCTCCGCGCCCTCGCGTTCGGCGAGGACGACCGACCCGTCGAGACCGAGCACGAGCGAAAATCCATCAGCAGCGAGGAGACATTCGACCGCGACACCCGCAGCGTCCCGCTGATCCGCCGGACGGTCCTCGCGCAGGCCTCCGAAGTCGCCGGGGCGCTCCGCGAAAAGCGGCTCGCCGGACGCACCGTCCACATCAAACTCCGCTTCGCCGACTTCACCACGTTGACCCGGCAGAAGAAGCTCGATCACGCCACCCAGGACGAGACGGAGATCTTCCGCGTCGCGTGGACCCTGCTCGAGCGCCAGCGCGGCACCGGCAAGGCCGTCCGCCTCGTCGGCACCGGAGTCGCCTCCCTCGAACCCGAGGGCCTCCAGCCAGACCTCTTTGACGAAAAGGCCCGCCGACGCGACCGGCTCGCCAGGGCCGCCGATGCCCTCAACGCACGGTTCGGGCCAGGCAGCGTGCGGCGGGGCTAATTCAATCGGCGAGGCCATCGCCTGCCCGCGCATACCCCGTGGCCGAACGCGTGAGCGTTTGGCCCGCAGATCCTCCGTGGCCGAACGCGTGAGCGTTTGGCCCGCAGATCCTCCGTAGCCGAACGCGTGAGCGTTTGGCCCGCCACACCCGGCATGACGCCCCTTGGTTTTTCCTTGTGATCTTGACCCGTGCGTCCTGTCCTTTGACTTCGCATGAGACGACTCCTCGCCATCGCCACCCTCGCGTCCCTGACCTGTCCGCCGGCATGTCCCGCCGCACCTCCCATCCGCCTGTTCGACTTTCGGGGCGATGCGCGCGGATGGAGGGGCAACCGCGATGTCACGGGCTTTGCGGCCACGCCCGAGGGAATCGATTTCCGCGCGGGCGATCACGACCCGTGGGTCGAGGGCCCGCCCGCTCCAGGCATGCCGGTCGGCACCCGCGTCCGGTTGCGCGTGCGCCTGAAATCCTCGAAGTCGGGCGGCGGCCAGATCTTCTTTGGCCCGAACTTCAAGGCCGAGGATGTGCTCGGGCTTCCGCTGCGCGCGGCCGGCACATGGCAGGAGACCGAGGTGATCCTTCCCCCGCAGCCGCCCGGCAGCCGACTCCGCATCGATCCGCCCGCCGGATCCGACTGCGTGATCGCATGGATCGATGCGCAGCCCCTGCGGCCCGTGTGGGATTCCGCGTTTCCGCCGCCGACGCGCATCACCGACTGGCCCGCCGGCGCCGCATCGATAACCGCCGGGGACATCGCGGTCTCCCAGCACCCGTCCGCGTGGTCCGCCTTTCGCGTGTCGGTGCGAGGCGCCCCGTTCGCCGAGGCGCACCCGGGCGAGCGCATCGGCACCGTGATCAGCGGCTCGCCCTCCTGGATCGACACGGCATCCGCCAGGCCATCCTGCCGCGACCTGCCCGATGGCGCCATCGAGTGCACGGTCGCGTTTCGCGATGCCGGGGGCGCCACCTGGCGCTGCGCGCGCCGGTTCCGGGCCCTTCCCGACAACGGCGCGATCGCCGTGGAGACCGAATTTTCCGTCGATCGCGAGCGCGACGTCTTCCACCTGCCTTGGCTCACCCTGTTCCCGGGTCTGGGCACGTTCGGCCCGGTCAAGACGCAGGCGCTGCTTCCCGGCGTCGAGTACCTCGAGAACGAACCGTCCAGCAGCGAGGCCGAGATCGAGGGCGAGGCCGCGGACCGGCGCATCGCCGCCGATTTTCGCCTCTGCTACCCCATGATGGCGCTCGCGCACGAGGGCCGCTACCTCGCCCTCGCCTGGGATCGCAAGGACCATCCCGCACCCGTCTTCGATTCGCCCGACAGGATCTTCAACTCGGGGGCGCACCTCCTCGGCCTATGGGAGCCGCCGGTCGGCAACTGCCGCATCG
>JADLBR010000269.1 GCA_020847615.1 Verrucomicrobiia bacterium | reverse complement strand
TCCAGTTGGCGGTCGGGCTGGCCGGCGCAAGCCACGGCGGGCACCCGGGCGCCGACGTGGGGGCGGGGATCTAGCCTGCATATTTCACGCGCATGCGCGAAATTTGCAGGCTCAAAGGAAAACCGCGCTCTGAAATATGGGTCCCCGATCGGTTTTCGGCACTGGAAACGCGGCCAACAGTTTGTGATTTTGAAAAATGGTGTTTGGGAGCGCGCGTCTCCATCCCAACCTGTTGCTATCGCGCGGTTTTCCCAGAGCCCGGACACTTCACAGCCCGCAAGGCTGTGAAATGTCCGGGCTAGCCGTTAGCGGCCGGGGAGACGGTGGTGCCACGCGCCACATTTTGCACTCCGGTTTGCCCGATCCTGCATCTATCCTGCGTGGCGATGAGACCCGGGACGCTCCTCGCCGCATGGATCACCGCATCGCTCGCGCTTGGCCCACCATGCGCCCTTGGCCATGGGCGCTCGCTCCACCCGCTTGACTCCGCAAAGGGCGCGCGAACGACGTGGGGGGGCGCGGGAACGACCTCCTCCTTCGAGATCGCCAAGGGACCCGGACTCACCCGTGACGGCAAGGGCTCCCTGCATCTCATCGCCCGAGTCTCCGCCGCGGTCAAAGACAAGAACCAGTATGCCGGGATCATGATCCCCCTCCCCGAGACCGCGGACATCGCCTCGGCGCGCCTGATCTTCGACGCCCGCACGACGCGCCAGGGCACCACCGACGCGTTCTACGTCCGCGCCTACAACGCGGGCGAAGACCGTCCCTCTTGGAGCTTCCAATCCCGCGGGGCGTTGGGGGACCGGTGGCGCACGATCGAGGTCCAGGCCGGGGCCTCGGGTGACGGCATGTTCTGGGAACCGAAGGTGGCCGGGGATCGCCCCGCCACGCGCATCGACCGCGTCGAGTTTGTCATCGGCACGCCGCAGTCGGGCGCCGAGATCGATCTGCTCGTCGATGATCTCCGAATGGCGCCGGCGCTCGCCCGCATCGAAGCGCTCGCCCGGCCCGCCCCGCGCTCGTCCGCGACGCCCCTCGTGACGGCCTCCAAGGCATCCGCGGTGATTCTCCATCCCGGCACCGACGCCGGCCGCGCCGCCGCCGATCGCATCGCCGAAGCGGTCCGCGAGCGCACCGGCGTCCCCATTCCCGCGCGCCCGGGCACCGCCGCCGACCGGCAGCCATCGCAGCACGCGATCCTCCTCGGCAACATCGACTCGAATCCCGCGCTCCTCCTCCTCTACGCGCGCCGCATGACGCCCGCCGACGCCTTCTGCCCCGGCACAGGGGGATCGCTGGTGCATTCGGTCCACGACGCGTTCGGGCCTGGCACGAACGTCATCGTCGCGGCTGCCTCAGACGACCCCGGCCTCGCCAAGGCCGCCGAAACCCTCGCGGGCATCATCGCGCTCCAACCCAAGGGGCCCGACCTCGCCTTGCCCCGGCTGTTCGAGCGCGCCTATGGCCCCGACTTTCTAAAGCGCATCCCATGGGCCGGCTCGACGCCCTCCGACAAGCAACTCCCGAACGGCCTCGCCCGGGCGCGCAAGGCGCTCGACGAGGGCCAGCACACATCGGTCGCCGGACAGCTCGCCAGCGTCGCGACACGTTACCGGCTCACCGGCGCGAGCATCGAGGCCAGGCTCTTCGTCGCCCTCTGGGACATGTACGTCGAGAGCGCCAAGGCCGACCCGCGCAAGTATGGCGGCCCCTGGGGCTTCGACAGCGATTTCCCGTCGGGCGAGGTCGTGCCCGGCTGGGACCTCATCGAGGATGATCCCGCCATCAGCGACGAAGAGAGGCTGCGCGTCTTGAAGTCCATGGCCCGCTGGCTCGAGGAGGCCGTCATACCCAAGTGCGCGTCGGCAGCCGACAGCGACCACGTGCCGCACAACCACCAGACCTTCCCAGCGCTCGGCGCGCTCTTTGCCGGCCTCTACTACTCGAAGGGCCTCGACACCCTCGAGGGTCGCGCCTGGCTCACCATGGCCGACGCCATCTTCCGCCGCCAAGCCCAATACTTCAAACCCTACGAGGACTGCAACGGATACCAGTGGCTCACCACCGGCCACCTCATGCGCTACGCCACCGCGCGGCCCGACTTCGCCATCTTCGAGAACGGCAACGGGCGCAGGCTCATCGATTACGCCATCGGCACCATGAACAACCTCGGCTTCCAGGTCCCCTACGGCGACACCGGCCCGTGGCAATGCTGGTTCAGCGAGACGATCTGCCTCGACACTTTCGCGTTCGCCACCGGCGATCCCTCCGCCGCGTGGGCCGCGCACCTCAAGCGCCAGCTCAAGAGCACCCCCGAGACCCACGCCTTCCAGCGCCCCGACCCAGGCAAGAGGCCCGACCACTTCAACGGCGTGAAAATCTGGCCGCTCGAGCCGCAGTACGCCGCCACGTTCCCCGACGAAAAGCGCCCCGCGACAGAACGCCTGTTTGACAAGATCTCCTTCCGCGAGGCCATGGATCCCTCATCCGCCTACCTCCTGCTCGACGGGCTGGGCAACGGCGGCCACAAGCATCTCGACGCCAACGCCGTGCTCCAAATCACGCAGTTCGACCGCATCTGGCTCGCCGACAACGACTACTTCAAGGCCCAGGTGAAATACCACAACTCGATGATGGTCTTCCGCGACGGGCAATCCGCCCCCCTGCCACCCTACGCCGAGCTCATGGGCGCCGGCGAATCGCCACGCGTCGGATTCAGCCACACCCGCCTCGGGGACTACGCCGGCGCCGACTGGGATCGCGCCATCGCCTGGTGGAAACCGGGCAAGTCGTTCTTCGTCCTGGATCGACTCACGGCACGGCAGGAGGGAGAATACCAGTTCCGCCTGCTCTGGCACGGCATCGGCAGCGCGGAACTCACGGCCCACGGCCTCCGCCTCGAGCAGAAGGGCCCGGCGCTCTGGATCCAGGTCGCGCCCGGCCCCGAGCTGCGCCTCGTCGATGATGCCGATCTCGGGGCAAACTGGAAGGGGTACCCGCACGCCGACCCCGTCGTCCGCTCGCTCGCCGCCATCGCCACCGTCCGCCTCGGGGCCGGCGAATCCTATCTATTCGCCACCGCCATCCACGGCGCGCCCGACGGTTCCGCCCCACCCTGGAAACTCGCCATCACCCGCAACCTCGATGGCGTCGTCGCGCAAACGCCCGACGGCCCCGTCGCCATCGCATTCGGCCCGCCGAAAACGAATGCGCGCCTCGCGCTCCCCGACACCGACGCCCGCCTCATCGCCGCCGACCGCGAACACATCTCTCTCCTCGCCACCACCTCCGCGCAATTCGCGCAGCAGACCCTGCATCGCTCGGACGAACCGGCCTGCATCGATCTCGCGGTCCCCGAGGCCGCCGACGCCCTCACCGGGGCTCCGGTCATGCCGCCCGCACCCAATATTCTGCCCGCCGCATCCGCGCCCCCCCACCCCATCGCCTGGACGCTCGACCTCGCCGACACAACGACCAACGCCGCCCCTCCCCACATCACTCGACTCACCCCCGCGAACCTCGGCGGCGAAGGCCCGTGCATCCTCGCCGCCACCGCCGAGGGCGCGCTCCTCGCCATCAACGCCGACGGCTCCCGGCGCTGGCGGATCGCCGCCGGCTGCCGCATCAACGACATCGCGGCCGCGGATCTCGACGCCCAACCCGGCGACGAGATCCTCGTCGCCCGCCACGACCACTTTGTCGCCGCGCTCGCCTCCGACGGGCACGAGCTGTGGCGGCGCGAGCTGAAGTACTACCGGAAGCCCCCCCACGTGAACGTCGTCCGCTCCGGCGACATCGATGGCGATGGCAGGCCCGAGGTGATCGCCGGCGGGGAGAACTGGCGCTTCTACGCATTCCGCGCGGACGGCACCGAGCTCTGGAACTACGAGAGCGTCCACCCCTCGCGCTCGGGCGCCGTGGCCGACCTCGACGGCGATGGCAAGGCCGAGGTCATCTGCGGCACGCACTACTATTGGGTCAGCACCCTGGCGAGCGACGGCACCCGCCGCTGGTCCCACCGCATGGGCCCCATCTGCCACGACATCGCCACCGGCAACTTCGATGGCGCGCGCACCCGCGGCGTCATCCTCGGCGGCGGCGACGGCATCGCCCACATCCTGTCCCACGACGGAAAGCCCCGCGCCCAGTTCGACACCGGGGACGAGGTCCGCACCGTCGCCGCCGCCGACCTCGATGGCGACGGGCTCGACGAGGCCCTCGCCGGTTCCATGTCCCACGGCCTCTACTGCTTCAATGGCGACGGCGCACTCCGCTGGCGCAAGGACCTCGGCGCCCCCGTGTCCGCCCTGGTCACGATCCCGCGGGACAACCGCGCCCTCGCCATCGCGGCGACCTCCGCCGGCACCGTCCTCACCCTCAACGCCCAAGGCAAGCCCATCGCATCGAGCGACCTCGCCGCGCCCATCACCGGGCTCTCCCCCCTCGGCCCAGACCTTGTCGCCGTCGCCACCGACGACGGCCGCATCATCTGCCTAAGTGCCATTCCCTGAAACTCCGCTCGCGTCCCCGAACGCAAATCCCGTAGCCGAGCGCGCCAGCGTTTGGCCCGCCCCGCCACCGCGACGGGTTACTGGGCCGCCCTCTTCTCCGCCGCCAGCGCCGCCCAGCCCACCAGCAGCGCGACGCCGCCGAGCGGCGTGATGGCCCCGAGCCACCGGATGCCGGTCACGGCCAAGACGTACAGGGTGCCGCTGAAGATCGTGATCCCCGCGACGAACGACCACCACGGCAACCGGCGGAGTGGCTCGCGCGCCGCGACGGCCCACGCCACCACGGCGTGCACGAGATGGTAAAGCACCGCGGTCTGCCAGATCGCGGTCGTCCCATGCTCCGCCAACACCGCCTTGAGCCCGTGCGCGCCGAACGCACCAAGGGCCACCGCCAGGAAACCAAACACCGCCGATATGCGCCGCGCGCCCAGGGAACTCATGGCCCCATCTATCCGACGGCGGCGGCAAAATGCAACCCGGGTGATACCGCACTGGGGGCTACCCTCCGCCCACCGCCTTGGATACACTCCGGCCATGGCACCCCTGGTCGTCGGCATCGCAGGCGGCACCGCCTCCGGAAAGTCGTGGCTCGCGGACGAACTCGCGCGGCGATTGCCCGTCCGCGCGACTCGCCTCCGCGAGGACTGGTACTTCCGCGACCGATCCGCGCTGTCGCCCGAGGAGATCCTGCGCGTCAACTTTGACCACCCCTCGTCCATCGACGCGGCCGGACTCCTCCGGGATCTCGACGCCCTCCGCAAAGGGCGGCCCATCGATGCCCCAAAGTATGAATACGCCACCCACGCGCGCCTGGCGGGGACACGGCGCGTCGAACCCGCCCCCGTGATCCTCCTCGAGGGCCTCTTCGTTCTCCACCGACCCGCCCTGCGCCGTCGCATCGACGTGCGCGTATTTGTCGATGTTCCCTCCGACATCCGCCTGATGCGCCGCATCCGACGCGACAGCGAAACGCGGGGCATCCCGCTGGAGGAAACCCTCAGGCTCTGGGAGCACTTCGTCCATCCGATGCACGACCGTTTCATTGCCCCCTCGGCGCGCCACGCCCGTCACCTCTGGCGCCCCGCGCGCGATCGCGCCTTTCCCCGCCGCCTCGTCGCCGAGATCCAACGGCGCCTGGCTCCAAAATTGCCGCATCGCCTCCCGTAGCCGAACGCGTAAGCGTTTGGCCGCCAAAGCCGCACGGCTTCGGCTACATTTTCCCAAGCCGGTGGTCCGGCGGCCGCCGGATGGAATCTAGCTCGAAAATTCGTAGCCACGGTCGCCAGACCGTGGACCCACGGGCGGGTGAATCTCCGCGCGCGTCCCCGTTTCTCGAAAAACGCTGTCCAAGTGTGCCCCCCTTAGGATACGCTCCCGCCCCCGATGAGCGATGCCCCCATGCGCACTGCGGTGCCCCAGTTTGATCTCGCGGGCCAGTACCCCTCCATCCGCCAGGAGGCCGAGGCCTCGGTACTCCGCGTCATGGCATCGGGGCGCTTCATCCTCGGCCCCGAGGTCGAGGCCCTCGAGCGCGAGATCGCCGAATATTGCGGCTGCGCGCACGCGGTCGGGATGTCCTCCGGCACCGATGCCCTGCTAGCCGCCATGATGGCCCTCGGGATCGGCCCCGGCGACGAGGTCATCACCACCCCATACACCTTCTTTGCCACCGCGGGCTGCATCCAGCGCCTCGGCGCGCGGCCCGTCTTCGCCGACATCGAGCCGGGGTCCTTCAACATCGATCCCGCTCGCGTCGCCGCGGCCATCACCCCGCGCACCCGGGCGATCATGCCCGTCCACCTCTACGGCCAGATCGCCGCGATGGACGAGATTTGCGAGATCGCATGCCGCAACGAACTGCCCGTCATCGAGGACGCCGCGCAGGCCATCGGCGCGGAACTCGGCGATCGCCGGGCCGGTTCCCTCGGCCTGATGGGGTGCTTCAGTTTCTACCCAACCAAGAACCTCGGCGCCGCCGGCGATGCGGGCATGGTCACCACGAATGACCCGCGCCTCGCGGATGCACTGCGCCGCACGCGCAACCACGGCATGGAGCCCAGATACTACCATGCCACCGTGGGCGGCAATTTCCGGCTGGATGCCATCCAGGCCGCGATCCTGCGCGTCAAGCTTCCCCACCTGGAGCGCTGGCAGCACGCCCGCACCGATGCCGCCGCCCTCTATCGCCGACTGTTTGACGAGGCGGGGCTCGCCCGCGATTCGATCGCGGCCCGCGACGGCATCGTCCTCCCGCCCGAACTCCCGGGGCGCCGCCACGTCTATCACCAATTCGTCATCCGCGCCCCACGGCGCGACGCCCTCCGCGCCCACCTCGCCGAGCGCGGCATCGGATGCGAGATCTATTACCCGCTCGCCCTGCACGAGCAGGAGTGCTTCCGGCACCTCGGGCACAAGCGGGGCGACTTCCCGGAATCGGAAACCGCGTCCGCCGAAACCCTCGCCCTGCCGATGTACCCCGAACTCACCCCGGCGCAGATCGAGGCCGTCGTCACCGGCGTGGTCTCGTTTTTTCGCTAGCTCGAAAATTCGTAGCCACGGCCGCCAGGCCGTGGACCCGCGGGCGGATCGAACGATCCCATCTGTGGCCAGATGGGATACATTTTCACCTCCGGTGATCCGGCGGTTGCCGGATGGGATCCAGCTCGAAAATTGGATCCTCGCGCAGGGACGCGGGGAGGTTGCTGGCGGCTCGCGGGGCCGGAAATCCGTAGCCACGGTCGCCAGACCGTGGGTGTTCCAACGCGTGGCCCCTCCACGACCAGGCGGGCAGCGTTTGGCTATGGGCGCACGCGAGTCAGCATCGCGATCCCGAAACCCCCGACCAGGAGGCACGCCCACGGCGGGGCGCCGAATCCCAGCGGCACGAACCCGACGCACGTCGCCATCGCGGCGGAGATCAGCGCATAGGGCAACTGCGTCCTCACGTGCTCCACGGTCTCCACGCCGCTGGCCATCGCGGAAATAATCGTCGTGTCGCTCACCGGCGAACAGTGATCGCCGAACACCGCGCCGCTGAAAACCGCCGCCACCGTCGAGGCGATCAGGCCGTGGGCCGATGCCGCGTCAGCCGCCCCCAGCGCCTGGGCCGCCGGCAGCGCCAGCGGCATCATCACCGCCATCGTGCCCCAGGAGGTGCCCGTCGCAAACGAGACGACCGAACCCACGAGAAACACCACGGCGGGGAACCACGCGGCCGGAAACCCCATCGACAACCACGACGCCAGAACCTTCGGCGCGCCCAGCGCCTTGAGCGTCGAGCCCAGCGTCCACGCCGCCGCGATGATCAGCACCGGCAGGAAGAACCGCGTGACCCCATCCAGGTACACCTCGGGCGCCCTTCGCCACCCCTGCCGCGTGACATTGCAGGCGAACGCGACCAGGCACGCGAACGCCGCCGCGCAGACCAGGACGAGCGCCGCATCCGCGCGCCCGAAAGCCTCCACCACGCCAACCGCGGCACCGTCCGGCCCGCCGCGCCTCGCGCCATCGACCCACAGCCCCAGGGGCAGCCCGACGACCAGGCACGCGACCGGAATCGCGGCACGCCACAGCCCCGCGGGCCCACCGCCCGCCTCCACTTCGCCCCCATCGTGCGCCCCGGCGACGCGGGCCCCGCGCATCGGGCCGATGTCCCACTGCCGCGCGATCACCGCGGCCACCAGCGCCAGCGTGAACAGGCAGTAGAAATTCCTCGGTATCGAGGCCAGGAACATCGCGTACGCCCCCGACGGCAGCGCCGGGGCCGGCAGATTCCCCTGGATCAGCGAAAGCTGGAACGCGATCCACGTCGACACCAGCGCCACGCAGGTCACCGGCGAACTCGTCGAATCCACCAGGAACGACAGCTTGGCGCCCGATACCCCGGCCCGCGCCGCCAGCGGGCGCATCGTGCGCCCCACCAGGGCGCTGCTCGCCAACCCATCAAAGAAGCACATCAGCCCAAACACATAGGTCGCCCACTGCACGCGGGCACCCGCGGTGCTCCCCTCCCCAACCAGCCGCCGGATGACCGCCGCCGCGCCACCGCCATGCTCCACGAGCGCCGCAAACCCGCCCACCAGCAGCGTGAACACAATCGCGCACGCGTTCCACCTGTTGGTCAGCACCGGAATCACGTGCGCGTCGAACAGACCCACGAACCCCGCCACCGGATCGCCCCCGGCCAACAGCAGCGCGCCGGCCGCCGCACCCGCCATCAGCCCCACCAGCACCCGCCGCAACAGAAACGCCGTCCCCAGCGCCACCGCGCTCGGCCACACGGCGCGCAGCCCCCCTTCCGCACCGCAGAACGCGAACGTCGATGCCCACAGCAGGGCGACGGTGAGGGTTCTCGCCATGCGACGTCCCGCCGCGCGCCCGCCTCACGCGGCGGCGATCTCCTCCAGCAGCGCCCTGTTCAGCCGCGCGCCATACTCCAGATTCTCGAGAGGGAAATTCTCGTTGGGGGCGTGTATCCGGCAATCGGGCAACGCCAGCCCCAGCAGCAGGGCATCCGCGCCCAGGATGCGCTTGAAGTCCGCCACGATCGGCACGCTCCCGCCCTCGCGCACCAGGGCAGGTTCCTTGCCCCCGAAGGTGCGCCTCAGCGCGCGGCACGCCGCGGCCCCGAAACCCGCGCGGGGATCGACGAGATAGGGCGACCCGCTGTGCCCCCGCTCGATATCCAGCCTCACCGATGCGGGACACCTCGCCCGAAGGTGCGCGATCACCTTGTCCTGGATCTCCGCGGGTTCCTGGTCCGGCACAAGCCGGAACGTCAGTTTCGCGAAGGCGTGCGACGGGAGCACGGTCTTGCTGCCGGGCCCCTGGTAGCCGGAACCCATGCCGTTGATCTCGGCCGTCGGGCGCGCCCATATCCTCTCCAGCGCCGTGAAACCAACCTCGCCATCGAGCCGTGGCGCGCCCGTCATCTCCAGCAGCAACCCCTCGCCCATCGGCAAACCCGACCACGCCTCGCGCTCCCACGGCTCCACCGCGCGAACGCCATCGTAGAACCCCGGAACCGCGACCCGCCCACCCTCGTCGTGCAGCGATGCCAACAGCCGCGCCAGCGCCATCGCCGGATTGGCCACCGCGCCGCCATAGATGCCGGAGTGCAGGTCCGTCGCCGGCCCCGTGACCCGCAACTCCAGCGCCGTGAGCCCGCGCAGCCCGTACGAGAACGTCGGGTGCCCCCGCGCGACCATCCCCGTATCCGACAGCGCGATCACGTCGCACCGCAGGCGCTCGCGATTCGCTTCCAGGAATGGCACCAGGCTCGGGCTGCCGACCTCCTCCTCGCCCTCGACCAGAAAAATCAGGTTCACCGGCAATTCCCCGCGCTCTCGCAACGCCCCCTCGATGCCGAGCATGTGGGCGAAGAACTGCCCCTTGTTGTCCGTCGCGCCCCGCGCGGTCACGACGCCATCCCGCACCCTCGGCTCGAAGGGCGGATGCTCCCAGAGTTCCAACGGGTCCGCGGGCTGCACGTCGTAGTGCCCATAGATCATCACCGTCCTCCGCCCCGGGCGATGGGCGTTGCGCGCCCACACCACCGGATGCCCCGCCGTCGGGCACAGCTCCGCCTCCAGCCCCATCGCGCGAAATCTCGCCACGACCCACCGCGCGCACGCCTCGACGTCCCCCCGGTGCGCGGGCTCGGTCGAGATGCTCGGGAATCTCAGGAGCTCAAGAAATGCTGCGGTCGCGGCGTCGTCCATCGCGGAAGGCTAGCCGCATCACCGTCTGGTACAAGACGACACCGAACGCGAACCGCACCAGCCCCACGAACGAGATCGGCGCGGTCCGCGCACGGCAGCGGCCCGACCGGATCGCCCGAAACAGGGCCATCGCCCCGGGCCCGTCGGCTTCCACCTCGGTGTAGTTCCTCCCCAGCAGGGCCAGATCGTGGGTGTCCGAATTGGCCACCAGCGTCTTCCCGCGCGCCCGGGCCCACCGCTCCGCGCGCGCGTTCGGATCGATCCCGAAACCGTGCAGGTGCGCCACCTCCACGGCATCGATGCAATCCGCCACCGCGTCCATCTCCCGCCCCAGGCTCGTGCTCAGGGGATAGAACGGGTGCGGCGCGATCGTCAGGATCCTCTCCCCCGCCGCCGCCCGCAGCCTCCGCAGATCGTCGAAAGAAAATGCCCCGGGCACCTCGCCCGGTCCCACGTTGAGGATCAGGACCTCGCGGCCCCCGATCTTTTTCTCGATCCCCGGGATCAGCAGCACGCCGATCTCCGCCGCCGCCCTGACGGCAGCCGGATCATCGAATATCCCGTCGTGCGGCGTCACCGCGATCGCTTCCAGCCCGTGCCCCCGCGCCGCCTCCGCCAACTCCACGGCGCTGTAGCCGATGACATCCCGAGGGTCGGTGTCCACGTGATGGTGCAAGTCTACCCGATAGACTCTCATGTCTTCGATCATGCAGCCTAAGGACCTGGCCGATTCTTCCAAGCCCAACAGGCGGCCACCCGATCCGGAAACCCAGCGCGGGGCGGGCGCCCCCGCGCATTCGCAGCACTTCCGATGACAAAAATGTAGCCGAGGCCGTGAGGCCTGGGCCACCAAACGCTTACGCGTTCGGCCACAGGTCTTTTCGAATCAGCCCCGTCGCCGGCGCCGCCTATTTCGTCCTCAGCCCGCCGATCGACTCATAGATCCCGGTGAAGATCGAGTAGGCGACGGAGAGCACCGCCAGGGCCATGATCACGATGATGACCGGCGGGATCAGTTGGGTGAGCCGCTCCATGGCGGTCGTGAGGCGTTTCTCCTCGCGCTTGGATATCTTGGTCAACGCGGGGCCGAGGCGGCCCGTCTGCTCGCCGACGGTGATCATGTCGATGCTCGTGGCGGGCAATGCGCCCGTCTTGGCCAGCGCCCGGCTGAGGCTGCCGCCCTCCTCGACGGCCTTGACCACGTCCTCGAACCGCTCCCGGAGATAGAGGTTGGGGTTGGCTCGGTTGGTGAGCTGGAGGGTCTTGAGCAACGGCAGGCCATTGGTCACGAGCGCCCCGAGGGTGTGGGTGATCTGGGCCTCGATGCGCAACCGCAGGATGGAGCCCATCACGGGGATCTTGAGCTGCGCCTCGTGCCACCAGCGTCTCCCCGCGGGGTTGCGCAGCCCGCTCCAGATGCCAATGCCCGCCAGCGCCCCGCCCCCGAGCACCAGCCACCAGTACCTCTCCACGAACGAGCGCGCGGAGAGCAGCATGCGAAAGGCGGCCGGCATGTCCGAGTCCATCGCGGTGAAGAGGCCGACGAACCGCGGGATCACGAACAGCACGAAGACCACGAGCATCAGCACGATCGCGCCAACCAGCAGCGCCGGGTAGATGAGCGCGCTCCCGATGCGGCTCTGCAATTCCAGCGCGGCGGCGAGGTATTCCGCCTGCTTGCGCAGGATCTGCGAGAGCGAGCCGCTGAGTTCCCCCGCCTCCACCAGATTGCAGTACAGGTCGCCGAATCCCGACGACGTGCGGCTCAGGGCCCTGGCGAAGCTCACGCCCTCGCGCACCTGAGCCCGCAGCGAGCCCGCCGCGGCGCGCAGCCTGGCGCTCTGCTGGCGCTCCTCCATGATGCGCAACGCCGGCTCGAGCTGCATGCCCGCGTCCAGGAGATCCGCCAGGTCCTCGGTGAAGAGCAGCACGTCGGTCTTGCGCAGCCGAACGGTCGCGACGGCCTGCGCGCCCTTGGCCGCCGCGCCGGCCTTGGCGCCAGCTTTCGCACCGGATGGGCGCGCGCCCTCCACGTCCAGCCGCAGGGCCTGGAGCCCGAGGCGGGCCAGTTCCCGGAGCGCCTCCGGGCGCCCGGCCGCGTCCAGCGTGCCGCTCACCCGCTCGCCGCTCGGGCGCACCGCCTCGTATACGAAAACGCTCATGCCGTTACCCCGGAACCGGCCGCCGAGGGCCGCCCGCTAGACCACTCCCCCAGAGTCCTGGATCGTGACCCGCAGGACCTCCTCGATGGTCGTCGCGCCCGCCGCCGCCCGGCGAAATCCCGCGAGCCTCAGCGGGACCATGCCCTGCTTCAACGCCGCAGTCTTGATCGTCCCGGCCGGCGCGTTCTTGGCCACCAGCTCCGACACCGCGTCGGAAACCTTGCAGATCTCGAAGAGCGCCGTCCGGCCCTGGAACCCCGTAAACCGGCAGCGCTCGCATCCGTTGGCCTCGAACAGCGCGCCCGTCTGCCCCGCCGGAAAACCGATCTTCTGAAGGTACTCGGAGGAATAGTGCGCCGGTTTCTTGCAGTGGGAGCAGAGCACCCGCACCAGCCGCTGCGCCAGGAAGGACCGCACCGAGGTCGACACGAGGAACGGCTCCACGCCCATGTCGATCAGCCGCGTGATGCCGCCGACCGCGTCGTTGGTGTGGAGCGTGCTGAACACCAGGTGCCCCGTGAGCGCCGCGCGTATCGCCGTCTCCGCCGTCTCGAAGTCGCGCATCTCGCCAACCATGATCACGTTCGGGTCGCCGCGCAGGATGCTCCGCAGGCCCGCCGCAAACGTCAGGTTGATCTCCGGCTTCACCGCGATCTGGATCACGCCCGGCAGCTTGTACTCCACCGGGTCCTCGATCGTCACGATCCGCCGGTCCTTCGTGTTCAGCGACGACAGGAATGTGTACAATGACGTCGATTTGCCGCAGCCCGTCGGCCCGGTCAGCAGGATGATGCCGTTCGGCAGCGCGATCAGCTCGCGGATCACCGACTCGTCCTCGGGCCAGAGGCCCAGCCTCTCGAAATTGAACCGCTCCTGGCGCAGCAGCCGCAGGCTGATGGATTCTCCGTCGACCGAGGGGATCGTCGCCACGCGCACGTCGATGGGCTGGCCCTCGAGCTCCAGGTTGATGCGGCCATCCTGGGGCAACCGCCTCTCGGCGATGTCCAGGTGTGCCATGATCTTCACCCGCGACAGGAGCGTCGCGCGCAAGAGCTTGATCTGCGAGGGCACCGGGACCTCGTGCAGCACGCCGTCGATCCGGTACCGGATGCGCAGGTCGTCCTCCATCGGCTCGATGTGGATGTCGGTCGCCCGCTGGGTGAGCGCCTCCCGGATGATCTGGTTCACGAATCGCGCCACGGAGGCCTCGGAGTCATCCTCGTCCAGGACGGTGGTCTCCTGGCGCAGATCGTCATCGGAGACCGGCGCCATCCCGCCCGCCAGGATCTGCTCGAAGGTGTCGGCGCCCACGCCAAAGGTCTCCTGCAGGCAGCGGATGATGCGGCTCCGCGCGGCGATGCCCCACGAGACCTTCCCCGGCACCTCCTGCGCCACGGCCTGCCGGGCCTGGAGGTTGAATGGATCCGCGGTCAGCACCCGGATGGTGTCGCCCTCGTCCGCCTGCGGCAGCAGGCAGAAGCGCACCGCCAGCCGCACCGGAAACCTCTCCCGCACCCAATCGGGGACCTGCGCGGGCGGGTCCTCGCACCACGGCAGGCCCACCTCGGTCGCCAGGTTGCGCAAGAACAGCGACTCCCCCACCAGCTGGCCGTCCAACAGCGCGGAGACCGGCGAACCCTGGGTGTCGCACGCCTGGCCGATGATATCGGCGCAGCGCTCGAGTTCCGTGGCCTCGCTGTCGCGCGCGATCCGCAGCAGTTGGTCTTGCAGCACCGTGGAAGAATCGGCGCATTGGGGGTGCCGGTCAAGCGGGCAGACGCCCCCCACAGGCCCGGCGCCCGACCCGCACGGGATTGAGGTGAATGTATCGGTTCACCCCCACGACCCACCCCTCCGCGTCGGTCAACTCCGCCTTCAATCGCCCCTGAAACAGCGGCCCCACCCGCCGGTGCCTCCGGTCGCACGCTTGAGGGGTCAGTCCTTGCTTCTTGACATCCTGATGATCTGTCTCTCAAGCGCTTGCAGTTTCATCTCGAAATCCCGATCCGTTGCCTTGCCGCAAAGACGACTCACGCGGCTCTCGGCCCCCATGGCCAGTTCCCGGCCAATCCAGCGCAGCGACATCACCGTCCGACGGCGCACCAGGCTGCCCAGTAGCCGCTTGCGCGGATCGCTCTTGGGCAACTGCGTCAGGGTTTCGCGGCCCAAGCCAAGCGCCTCAAGCCCGCGGGCAATCAGCCGGGCGGCTTCCATCTCGGCGTGATCGCTGTCGGTCGCCGCCACCGAGACCGGCGACAACTCCGGCTTGCCTTCGCGCAGCCCTTGGATCCGATCCAGCAGAAGGCCCCGGAAGTCGGCGTCGCCGATGCACCATCCGCGCTTGAGCAACTTCAGCTCTCCGGGAGACATCCCCGCCATCGCGCGCTCTTCCAAGCGCCGCAGGAAGGCGCGACGATGGCTGACGCGGTCTTGCCAACCAAGGGTTCCCAACAGCCTCTCAACCGCCAACCACGGCGGCCTGCGGCCAACCGGCCAACCGTAGAGAGGCAGGCTGCTCCATGGGTAAGCCACAAGCGGCCGGCCTCCACCCACCATCCGCGCCCGAGCCGGATTCAAGTGTATGTAATCGGCCACCGTGGCGAAGTACTCGGGCGACTCTGGGTCGATCAGCACCGCCTTGTAGCGGCCCTGAAACAGGTGGCCGACCAAACGGTGGCGGCGGTTGAAACGGATGGTGTAGGTGCTCTGGAACCACTGCATCCCGCGCACCAGGTTGGCTTGCGGCGTCTCCAGCAGCCAGTGGTAGTGATTGTCCATCAGCACGTAGGCATGCACGCGCCAACCCGTCCGCCCACAGATCTCGGTCAAGGCGCTCAGAAAACCGTGCCGATCACTGTCATCGTGGAAGATCGGCTCGCGCCGGTCGCCCCGCGACATCACATGGTAAACCGCACCCTCGTATTCGACTCGCAACTGACGCGCCATGTCGCCCCAGCCTGCAAACCCACACCATGATGTCAAGAAGCAAGGACTGACCCCATTTGTGAAACTGACCCCATTTGTGATTTGTGCGCGACCGTGGCCACACCCGGGGCGGCAAGGGCCTGGCGGCCCCGGATTTCCCGCCATTGCGCCCCGGGGCGCGGCGCCGCACCCTTGGTCCATGGGCGATGTCTACACGGTCGAGCAGTTCATGCGGTTCGCCCTGTATCATCCGCGGGTTGGCTACTACTCCCGCCGCGTGCGGGGGATCGGGCGCCGGGGTGATTTCGCGACGTCGCCCACCCTCTCCCCCGCGCTCGCCGTCGCCGCGGCGCAATGGGCGCGGTCGCTGCCGTGCAACCGCGGGCTGGTGCGCGCCTGGCACGTGATCGAGGTGGGGGCCGGCGACGGCTCCCTGGCCGAAGCGTTCTGCGGCGCCCTGGGGCCGATGTGCCGCGCGCGCCTGAGGTACCATATCGTGGAGGCATCCCCGCCCCTGCGCGAGATCCAGGCCCGGCGTCTCCGGGGCCGCCGATTCCGTTGGCACGGCGACATGGCCGGGGCGCTCGCCGCATCCGGCGGCCGCGCCACGATCATCGCCAACGAAGTGGCCGACGCGTTTCCCGCAACCCAATGGGAGTGGTCTGGCACGCGGTGGCGCGAGGTCGGCGTGCGCCTCGGGGATGGCGATCCCGAGGAAGTGGCCCTCGAGCCCGACATGGGGCGCGCCCTGAGATGGTGCCCCGAGTGCGTCCAACGCCACGCGCGCGCCCTGGCCGGCGACCGGTTCGAGATGCACCTGTCCTACGCGGAATGGCTCGCGTCCTGGGCGCCCTCGTGGGCGCGGGGCGCCATGCTCACCATCGACTACGGGGGCGAGGACCTGGTCCCGCGCCAGGGCGGTTCCCTCCGCGCCTACTGGCACCACCAGAGCCTCAAGGGTCTGGACATCTATCTCCGCCCCGGTCGCCAGGACCTGACCGCCGATGTCGATTTTGCCGACCTTGCGCGCTGGGGCGAGATCCTGGGCCTGCGCAACGCGTGGTCCGGCACCCAGAGTGACTTCATCCGCAATTGGTCCCCTCGCGCCGCACGCGACCCGATCGCCGCCGCGCTCGCGGATCCCCGGGGCGCCGGGGGTGCCTTCAGGGTCCTCGACCAGCGGCGGGAGGCTGCCCGATGAGCGCCTTCGGATCCAGCAGGCGCTGCGATGGGCCCGGGCCCGATGCGGGAGCCACCGCGGCACCGGCGGCCGGGGTGGGCGCCGCCCCCGTGGCGCCCGCCAGTTTCCTGGCCTGTTCAAAATCTTCGTTCGCCTTGTGGTAATCGCCGGCGGCCAACCTCGCGAACCCGCGCTGCTCCCAGGCCTCCCGGAAATCCGCCCTGAGCCGTATCGCCTCGCTCAGATCCTCGATCGCCCGGAGGTGATCCCCGAGCCGGTGGTTCGCCACGCCGCGCATGTAGTACGCGTTCTCGTAGCGCGGATTGACCCGCACCGCCTCCCCGAAATCGCGCACCGCCTCGCGATACCGCGCCATCTGGAAATAGACCGAGCCCCGGTTGTACAGCGCCGGCGCGTACCTCGGATTCTCTTTGATCGCCTCGTCAAAGTCCGCGATCGACTCCGAGAGCCGCCCCAGGTGAAAGTGCGCCAGGCCCCGATCATAGTACGCGGCGAAGCCGGGCTTGGACTTGACGACCCGGTTCAGGTCCTCCAGGGCCTTCTCGTGCTGACCGAGTTCGAGCAGCGCGCTCCCCCGGTGGTGGTACGCCTCGGATAGCGAGGGGTCCTGCGCGATGGCCATGTTGAAATCCTCGAGCGCCTCGGCGAGCCGCCCCGCCTTGCCGAGCGCAAACCCGCGGAACAGATGCGCCATCGCAAAACCCGGCCTCGCCTCGAGGGCCGCGTTCAGCTCGCCGATCGCCGCATCGAAATTCTTCGCGGCGATGTAGCATCGGCCCCGCCAGTAGAGTGCCTCGGCGCGATCCTCGCCGTTCTGCAGCGCGAGGCTGAATTCGCTCACGGCCGCCTCGATCTTCGTCTCGCCAAAGAGCGCCTGACCCACCACCAGATGCGGGCGCCCGCCGGATCCAACCGCCTTGGCCGGCTGCGCCTTTCCGGCGATGAGGCCCTGCACCCGCTCCACCAGCCCGAATCGGAACGCGGCCCCGGCGGCGCACACCAGAACCGCGATAACGGCGATCACCTGGACGGCGCGCCCCACCCCAGGGCGACGATGCGACCGCTTCTGGGCCGCCTCGCGCTCCGCCTCCGCAAGAGGATCCCGCGGCGTGGGCAACGGCGGGCGCTCCTTCGCGATGGGGCGGACCTCCGGCTCGGGACCCGGCTTTCGCGGCGCACCCTGGAATGGCGTGAACAGCTGGGGCATGGGCGGGGTCTTGCGTTCCCGGGCCTCCGGGTGCGATGCGGGCGCGATCGCCTTGGGCTCCGGTGGAGCGGCCTCCGGCGCGGCGGCCGAAGACCTGGCCCGGAGCGGCACCCGCAGCGTATCCGCGCCCTGATCCGCAGATTGGCCAATCACCGCCTGGCGAATCGCGGCCAGCGTCGGCGGCGGCGCCGGTTCCGGCCGCCCCAGCAGACGCCGGGCCACCTCGCCCGCCGAAGTCGGGCGCCTGGCGGGATCGCGCGCCAGGCAATCCAGCACCACCGTCTCCCACTGGGGCGGGATCGGCACGCCCTCGATGCCAAGCGCCAGCCTCTGATCGGTGAGCGGCGGCGGATCCGTCTGGCGCAGGGCATCCGCCACCGACCGCACGAGATACGGCGGCCGCCCCACGATCATGCGATACAGGCACATCCCCAGCGCGTAGACATCGTCCCGCGGACTGGGCTCGCCCCCGCGCAATCTCTCGGGACTCAGGTAGATCAGGTGCTCCTCGATCCCCTCCTGCCAGCCCGCGGGCTCTTCGCCCGCCACAATCTCGGGGGCCAGGCCGAACCCTTGTAGCTTGGCCGAACCGTCGGGACATATGATGATCTGGGCCGGCCGCACGCTCCCGTGCGCCAGCTGCAGGGTGCCCCACGCCTCCTCCAGCGCCGCGCAGATCTCCCCGACCGTCCCGGCGATCTCGTCGGGCTCGAACGGCCGCGGCCGCCGCTCGCGGTGCATCTGCTCCCACGTCCGCCCCTCCGGCGCCTCCATGACCAGCACCGCCTGCTGCCCGTCGTCCAGAAGATCCTGCACGCGCACCGCGTTCGGGTGCTTGAACTGCGCCGCGCGCATCAGGGCCACCTTCAGGCGACCGTATTTCTCCCGGTCGGCCCGCACCGACGGCGCCCATACCACAAGCTGGACCCAACGCCGCGCCTCCCTATCCTCGCCGATCCACAGCTCGCTGCGCTGGCTGCGCCGCACGAGCTGGCGGGCCACGTAGCGGCGAAAAAGCGTTTGGCCAGGCGTCATCCCTGACGGCGTATCTCCAGGCATCTCACAATCATGCGTCCGCACGGCACCGGGTGCAACACCGCGCATTTGCCCCGGCCCCCCGCCACCACTCAGGCGCGAGGCGCGGGACCCGCCTCGAGCATCGCCCTCTCGAGTCCGTCGAGTTCCGCGGAGAGCGCCTCCCACTCCCCGCGCAGGCCGGAGACTCGGCCGTCCGCCGCCGCCATGTCGCCGCGCAGGGCGGCCTCGGCGATCGCCTCGCACTCGCGCGCGAGCCGCCTCGCCCCGATGACCGAGCACCCGCCCTTGAACTTGTGCGCCGCGCGCCCCAGCGCCACCGCGTCCCCGGCCGACGCCGCCGCGCCGATGTCGTTCAGGTGATCCGGCGCCTCCTGCCTCATCAGCCCGATCATGCGGGCGGCGGCCCCCGTCCCCAGTCGCTCCATCTGGCGAAGCGCCGAGTCATCGAGCACGGCCGCCCCATCCTGCGCCCACGAGACCACCTCCCCAGCCACCCCCGGCCCGGGACCCGCCGCGCCGCTCAGGCGCGCCTCGGCCGCCAGCAGCGCCGCCCGCAAGATCTTCACGCCCATCGGCTTTGTCAGGTAATCATCCAACCCCGCCGCCAGGCACCGCTCGCGCTCGCCCGCCATGGCGTTCGCGGTCAACGCGATGATCTGCGGGCGATGGCGGCCGCCGTAGGCGGCCCGGATGATCCGGCTGGTCTCGAGGCCATCGATGTCCGGCATCTGCAGATCCATGATGATCACGCCATAATCGGCCCGCCCGACCATGGACAGCGCCGCGGACGCGCTGGTCGCATGGTCGGGCCTGAATCCCATCCAAGACAGGTAGCCGCACACCACCTCCGCGGCCAATGCGTTATCCTCCACCACCAGAATGCGCATCGGGTGCCTCGCCGCGAATCCCGGATCGGCGGGGTCACCCCCCGACTCGGGCCGGGACGGCACGGCCATCGCCGGACCCGGGACCCCCTCGAATGGCAACCTCACCCAGAAGGTCGATCCCTTGCCGGGGCAGCTCCGCACGCCCACCTCGCCCCCCATCAGCTCCGCGAGTTTCTTGGTGATCGCCAGCCCGAGGCCCGTCCCGCCATGCCGCCGCACGTCGGCCGCGTCCAGTTGGCTGAACGACCGAAACAGCCGCGGCAGCTGCTCCTCGGAAATCCCGCGCCCGGTGTCGACCACCTCGAATCCCACGTGGTGCCGCCCGTCGCCCACGCCGTGCCGGGCCGAGGCCCTCACCACCACCTTGCCCCGCCGGGTAAACTTCACCGCGTTGCTCAGCAGGTTCATCAGGATCTGCCGGAGCCGCGCCGCGTCCCCCACCACCATCGCCGGAAGGTCCCCGTCCATCTGCACGTCCACCTCGAGGCCCTTCGCCTCCGCGGAACCCCTGACCGTGGCCATCACGTCATCGACGACGTCCCGTATGCCAAAAGGGATCGACTCCAGCTCCATCGCCCCCGACCGCAGCCGCGAGAAGTCCAGGATGTCGTTCAGGATGGCCAGCAGCGCGTCGGACTGGGACCGGATCACCGTCACGAACCTCCGCTGCTCGTCGTCCAGCGTCGTCCTCAGGAGCAGGTCGGTGAAACCGAAAACGCTCTGCATGGGCGTCCGGATTTCGTGGCTCATCACCGCCAGGAATTCATCCTTGGCCCGGTCCGCGGACTCGGCCGCATCGCGCGCCTTGATCAGGGCCAGCTCCGCCTCCCGGAGCTGCGTCACGTCGTTCTGGAATCCCAGGAAGTGCGTGATGCGGCCCGCGTCATCGCGTATGGGCGACAGGAAAAGCTCGTTCCAGAACATCGAGCCATCCTTGCGGAAATTCTTGAGCACGACGCGGCAGCTCCTGCCGTCGCCCAGCGCCTTGCGGATCTCGTCCACGGCCTCCTGGTTGCGCTCGTCCCCCTGGAGGAACCGGCAGTTCCGCCCGATGGCCTCGGTCGGCTTGTAGCCGGTCAGCACCTCGAAGCTCGAGTTGACGAAGACCAGCGGCATGTCTTTCTGGGTGCAGTCCGCGATGCATACCGCGTTGCTACAGTCGCTCAGCGCCCTCCGGAACAGGCTGAGCCGATCCTCGGCGTCCTTGGACGCGGTCACCTCCCGCCACACCAGCACGGGCCCGCCCCCGCACTCGCAGCGGGTCGCCTGCGCCGCGTACCAGCGGGTCGCGCCAGAGCACCGGATGGCGAACGGCTCCGCGGGCACCGTCCCGTCCCGCCGCAGCCTCTCCAGGCAGGCCCCGAGCGCCCCCGCCGCGTCCGGGGCGCCATCGCCCCCCCCATCGCCCGCCAGCGCCCTAGCCGCCGCATTGGCAAACCGGACGCCCCCGGCGGGGTCCAGCAGCCAGATGGCGTCCGGCAGGCAGTCCAAAACGGTTGGCAATTCCTTCGCGCCGCGCATATCCTCTCACTGAAAAACCCAATAACCCGTGCCCAAGAGCCTGTCAAAATTCCGCGTTCTCCTCGTCGAGGATCACCTGATGCTCCGGGAGATGCTCCGCCTGGTCCTCGACCAGGAACGGAATATTCAGGTCATCGCCGAATGCAGCCATGGCGCCGAGGCGATATCCGCCTGCCGCGAGCACGCGCCCGACCTGGTCATACTCGACCTGATGCTGCCGGACATGCCGGGACTCGACGTGCTGCGCGCCGTGCGGTCCGACGTCCCCAACTGCCGGGCCCTCATCGTGTCCGGCCAGGCCACCCCCGAACTGGTGGCCGATTCCCTCCGCATCGGGGCCCACGGGTTCGTCGAGAAGGGCGCGTCCATCGAGACGCTCCAGACGGCCATCCGCACGATCCTCGGCGGCGCCTCGTTCTTCAGCCCCGCGATCCAGTCCATCCTCAAGCGCACCGCCGCGGCGCCCCCGCCATCCGTGTACAATCTCACCGATCGCGAATTGGAGATCCTCCGGCTCGTGGCCAGCGGCCTGCTCAACAAGGAGATCGCCGACCGGCTCGGGGTCAGCATCAAGACGGTGGACAACCACCGCACGAACCTGATGCGCAAGCTCAACGTTCACGACGCGGTCGGCGTCACGCTCTACGCCATCAAGGCCGGCCTCGTCTCGCCTTCCTGAGAGAATCTCAGAAGTCCTCCGCCGGCGCCGCGCTCTCCAGGGCGAGCTTCAGGTTGCGCAGCCCCACGTTCTGGAGCTGCCGGATGCGCTCGCGCGTCACGTTGAACTTCTCGCCAACCTCCTCGAGCGTGCGCCGCGACTGGCCGTCGAGCCCGAAGCGCATGACCAGGATCAGGCGCTCGCGCTCGTCCAGGCTGTCGAGGTAGCGCAGGGCCTTCGTGGCGAGCTCCTCGCGCTCGATGAGATCCGCGGAGGTCCTCGTGCGGTCATCGCCCACGAGATCGCCCAGCTCGGCCCCGTCGTCGCCCTGGAGCTTGGCGTTGAGCGAGGTCGCCCTGTTGCCGGCCAGCCTCATCCGCACGATCTTCGCCTGGGGGACGCTGAGCTCCTCGGCGAGTTCCTCGTCGGTGGGTTCCCGCCCAAACTCCTCCTGGAGCTGCGACTCGACGCGCCGCATCCGGGAGATCTTGTCGTTCATGTGCACCGGGATCCGGATCGTCCGGCCCTGGTTGGAGAGCGCCCGCTTGACCGCCTGCTTGATCCACCACGCGGCGTAGGTGCTGAGCTTCGCGCCCTTGTTGGGATTGAAGCGCTCGACCGCCTTGACCAGGCCGATGTTGCCCTCGGAAATGAGGTCCAGCAGGGGGAGCCCCATGTTCGCGTAATCCTGCGCGATCTTGACGACCAGCCGGAGGTTGCCCTTGATGAGCCGCTCCCGGGCCTTCTTGCCCTCCTCGACCTGCGCCTTGAGCTTGGCCTTCATCGCGGCGCCCAGCGCCACGGGCTTGGACTTTCCCTTGCCGCGCCTGCGCGATTTCTCGAGCCGCTCCTCGGCCTTGAGCCCGCGCTGGAGCTGGTTGGCCAGGTCGACCTCCTCCCGCGGGGTCAGGAGCGGCGCCTCGCCGATCTCCCTGAAGTAGAGCCGGGTGGGGCTCTCCGTGCCGCGGTACTCTGCCGGAACGCTGCTGTATTCGGTCTCGATTTTCATGCTGACCCACGTTGCTCTCATCGCTCTCCTGTCTCAATAGGGTGTCAACCCTAACCCGGGGGAGGCGCCAGCCCCATGAACCTGACCGGCCTTGCTCACCCCGCGGGCAGAAGACCCCCTCTTGCATATTTCGACAATCCGGGCCTCCCCGCGGTTCAAATTATCGCCGCCGGATCTCGGTTGCGCCCCCCGGCGCAACCGATAGACTGCACGCTTTGGCGCACGGACCATGAACGAAGAAACCAGGCAAAACCCGACGGATTTCATCAGGGAGGCGATCGGCGCGGACAACGCGTCGGGGCGGTTCGGGGGACGGGTCCACACCCGTTTCCCGCCCGAGCCCAACGGCCATCTCCACATCGGCCACGCCAAGGCCATCTGCATCACCTACGGCGTCGCCGAAGAGCACGGCGGAAAATACAACCTCCGGATGGACGACACCAACCCCGCCAAGGAGAAGGACGAGTACGTCGAGGCGATCCAGGAGGACGTCCGCTGGCTGGGATTCGATTGGCAGGACAGGCTCTTCTACGCCTCGGACTATTTCGGCCAGCTCTGCGACTGGGCCATCGACCTCATCAAGAAGGGCAAGGCGTACGTCTGCGACCTGGGCGAGGACGAGATCAGCGCCTATCGCGGCACGCAGGTCTTTGGCGCGGACGGGCGTCGCGAGACGCCGCCGGGCAAGGATAGCCCCAACCGGGACCGGGCCGTCGCCGAGAACCTCGACCTCTTCGGGCGCATGCGCCGCGGCGAGTTCCCCGACGGCTCCCGGACGCTGCGGGCCAAGATCGACATGGCGCACCCCAACCTGAACATGCGCGACCCCGTCATGTACAGGATCCTCAGGGCCGACCACTACCGCCAGGGTTCCCGCTGGTGCATCTACCCCACCTACGATTGGGCCCACGGCCAGTCCGACTCGATCGAGGGCATCACCCACTCCATCTGCGACATCAGCTTCGAGAACCACCGGCCGCTCTACGACTGGTTCCTGGATGCGCTCGGCGTCCACCACCCGCGCCAGATCGAGTTCGGGCGCCTCAATCTCACCCACACCGTGCTCAGCAAGCGCTACCTCAGGGAACTGGTCGAGGGCGGCACCGTCTCGGGCTGGGACGACCCGCGCCTCCCGACCCTGCGGGGCCTCAGGCGCCGCGGCTTCACCCCCGAGGCCATCCGCGAGTTCTGCAGGCGCATCGGCGTCACCAAGAGCGATACCACCGTCGACATCCGGCTCCTCGAGCACTGCGTCCGGGACCACCTCAACAGGATCGCGCCCCGCGCGATGGCGGTCATCGATCCCCTCAAGGTCACGATCTCGAACTACCCCGCGGACGCCTGCGAGGAGGTCGATGCCATCAACAACCCCGAGGATCCCGCGGCCGGCACCCGCAAGCTACCCTTCTGCCGCGAACTCTTCATCGAGCGCGACGATTTCATGGAGGATCCCCCCAAGCAATTCCACCGTCTCGCCCCCGGCCGCGAGGTCCGCCTCCGCTGCGCCTATTTCATCACCTGCCAGGAAGTCATCCGGGACGCCCGCGGGGAAATCGTCGAACTCCGCTGCACCTACGACCCGGCCACCCGCGGGGGCGATGCGCCCGACGGCCGCAAGGTCAAGGGCACCATCCACTGGGTCTCCGCGCGCCACGCCATCCCGGCCGAGGTGCGGCTCTACGACCACCTCTTTTTGCCGGAGGACCCCATGGCGACCCCGGGCGACTGGAAGGCGGGCCTCAATCCCGGTTCGCTCCGCGCGCTGACCGGATGCCGCATCGAGCCCGCGCTCGACACCGCGCCTCCGGGATACCGGTGCCAGTTCGAGAGGGTCGGCTATTTCTGCAAAGACCCGGACAGCCGGCCCGGTCGCCCCGTCTTCAATCGCACGGTCCCCCTGAAGGACTCGTGGAAGAAGATCCAGGCCAAGTCGGGCTGACTTGAAAATTGCCGCAGCGCATCCCGTAGCCGAACGCGTGAGCGTTTGGCCGCCAATCGCCTGAGGCGATCGGCTACGTTTGCCCCAGTCGTCCGGTGGTTGGCCCGGATACTATCGCAACCCCTTGACCGCCCAGCCCTCGCGATAAGTCCGCCGCAATAGGCGGTCTGCCTCGCGGCAATTCGGGAAGCGCATCTTTCTGGAGTCCCACTCCAGGCTCCTCCCGGGCATCCGCACCGCCACCGTCCCCAGAAGCACCGCCTCGCTCATGGGCCCAGTCACCCCAAAGTTCGATCCGGCCTCGGAGCGCCCGAAACAGGAATCCACGAAGTGGTGGTAGTGGTTCCGCGGCTCGACCTCGGGCTTTGGCAGGCCGGCGAACTTCTCCCGCGGAAGCAGGATCGGGCCCGATCCGAGCGGCAGCAGCAGCGCCCCGTCGGTGCCCACGAACATCGCCGCCTCCCCGGGATACGTCGCGCCCTCGAACGGATACATGGCCTGGATCTCCTTCGGCGGAAAGTAGAGCCCGTCGAACCACTCCACCTTGAAATCGCCATCGGTCCCTGCGTTCCCCGGAAACTCCCACGTGATGTGGATGCTCTGGGGCCACGTCTGCCCAAAGCGCGCCGGATCATTCCGCCAGCTTTCCTGGACTTCCGCGGCGACCGTCTTGGGCGGCCCGGGCGAGTAGGCCATCCACAGCGCGCTGAAAATGTGGCACCCGATGTCCCCCGACCACCCGGTCCCAAAGTCCTGCCACGAGCGCCAGAGCATCGGGTGATACAACTTTGGCGCGTACTCCCGGCGCGGCGCGGTCCCCAGCCACAGCTCCCACGCTAGGTCCGCCGGCGGCGGCTCGCCCTTCTCGGGCCTCGGCCCCGGCAGCCGGTACCTCTCGATCGCGCCCTCGCGATTGGCGCACATGTAGACGTGTTTCAGCCTGCCGATGACCCCCTCGCGCAAATAGCGCACCGCCATCCGCTCCCCCACCCCAGACGCGTGCTGCGTCCCCAGCTGCGTCGCCACCCCCGCCCGCCCCGCCGCGGCCACCAGCGCGCGCACCTCCGCCACGTCATGGCACATCGGCTTCTGCAGGTACACGTGCTTGCCCCCGCGGATCGCCGACATCGCAATGGCCGCATGCATGTGGTCCGGCACCGCAATGTGCACCGCATCGATCCGGTCCCCCTCCGAAGCCAGCATCTCCCTCCAATCCGCGTACTTATTCGCCCCCGGCAGATCCTTCGCACCCGCCTCCAGGATACCCCTGTCCACGTCGCACAGCGCCGCCACCTCCACGTCCCCGTGCCCCCGAAAATTCTCCAGATCCCGCTTCCCCACCCCCCCGATCCCCACGCACGCCAATCGCAACTTCCCCAACGGGCTCCGCCGCCTCCTCCGCCCACAGCCCGCCGCCCCTGCCCCTCCCAGCCCAACGCCCAAGACGCCCTTCAGAAAATGTCGCCGATCCATGGACACAATCCTGCAATCCCTTTTGATGAAACGTCAAGACAGGGCAGCCAGAAGCCACCTCGCTTCCCGTAGCCAAACGCGTGAGCGTTTGGCCATAGCTTCACGGTTTCGGCTACAGTATCTCCCCCGGTGGTCCGGCGGTTGCCGGATGACGTCTGCCAGAAACTTATAAGTTTGTGACACTGCGATGCGTGTCACAACAGGCTCGGCATAAGCATGTTATGCGGATACCACCTAAAGGCGGCACTACGAGCCCAAAACCACGGGAATGTTCGTAGTGGTGCCTTTAGGCACTCCGCGACTCACCAGAAGTTTCCACATGAGTGACACGGCCCGCTCTCGAATCAGCTAGCTGCCGAGCACGCGCATGAACACACGTGCCCCGGTCAAAAGAGTGTCTTGTTCTGGTTGTTTAGTCGCGCTTTCGAGTGCATATTGCTTCAAGAAGTACAATTAATTAACCATGGCGACCGCTCTGCGGTTCACGCCTGGGAAAACCCGACGGACTTGGGGGCGGGGCGCAAGCAACCCTATGGGAGGGAACGTCGGTATGAAAAAGCAACCTATGGTGGCGGTCGCCGCGGGACTCGCGCTTTCGGTCACGGCGGCAGCACAGACGACGATCGACGCATTCGACACGTGGCAGTTCATGGAAGTGCCATGCTGTCCGTGCGCCACAAACTGGAGCAGCCAGGCCGCGCCGGGTGCGGTCGGTGGCGAGCGGGAACTCTACGTCTACCGAGAGACCGGGGCGATGGATTCCCTATTTGGCGATGTCGCGCTCACATTCCCGAACACGGTGTCGCTCTCGTGCGGCCCGGGGGTGCGCGCGTGCCTCCACCTCGTCTACGATGGCCCAGACAACTCGAGGGCGGTGGACTTCGCCGGCCTGGGCGGGCTGGACCTGACCGAGGGCGGGACCCGCAACGCGTTCAAGTTCGCGACGACGTCTGACCTGGGGGCCGACGTCGAGATCTACGTCTATCAGGATGCGACCCGCTATTCGGTGGCCGAGATACCCATCGCCGCCGACTCGTCGTTCGCGTTCGTGGACACGGTCGTGGGATTCTCCCAGTTTGTCGCGGCCGGCCCGGCGGGCGGGGCGGACTTCACGCGGGTGGGCGCCATCGAGTTCGAACTGTGCAATGGGCCCGAGGGGGCCGACATCTCGATGGGCGTCATCACGACGGTCGACGACCCGCGATTCGGCGACGGCTGTCCGAGGACACAGGGGTACTGGAAGAACCACCCGGACGCATGGCCCGTGGACGCGCTGGCGCTGGGAGCGGTCACCTACTCGATGGATCAGCTGTTGGCGCTGCTCGGCCGACCCACCTGCGGTGACCCCAGCATGATCCTGGCGCACCAGCTCATCGCCGCGAAACTCAACATCGCCAACGGCTGCGATCCCACCGCGATCCAGCATGCCGTCGCGATCGCCGACGCGCTGCTCGCCACCTTCCCGGGCGACTTGCCCTTCAAGGTCGGCAAGCGAGATCCCCGGCGCGCGATGATGATCGCCGTGGCCGCCGCACTGGATGCGTACAACAACGGCGGGGAGTAGCGACCGGGGCCGCGCCCCCGAGATCCGCCGCGGGCGCACGATGACGCCCCGGCGGCAACCCGGCCCGCGGCGCGCCCGCCTCGACAAAGCCGGTCCGCGCTGCCACAAAATGTATATGCCCCATTGCACGTTCCGGTATCTGGGCGTCGCCTGCACCCTGGTCCTGTCGGGCGCCGGCGCGCGCGCCGAGCAAGGGCCGCCCCCGGGCGAGCGCCCCTACGAGATGGTCTGGGCCAACCGGACCGAAGATATCGTCGCCCCCCTCGCCGATTTTGAGGATGTCTCGGGATGGGCCATCGAGGGCACACGCGCGATCGCCTCTTTTTCCGCGGGATCCGAGCGTCCGCTCTGGGGCCCCCGATCCGCGAAACTGACTTACCGCGCCGACGGCGGCACCGGCAAAGTCACCCTCCGCCCACCGCAACCCATCGCCATCCCCTCGGGCGCCGACTGCGCGCACATGTGGGTCTATGGCAACAACTGGGCCTTCTCGCCCGACCCGACCACACCGCCCGTCTCTGTGCGCCTCCTGCTCCAAGATGCCGGCGGCCAGCCCCTGCCCATCGACCTCGGGACGGTGCGCTGGAAGGAATGGTCGTGCGCGCAGCGCAAGTTGCGCCCCGCCGAAGCGCAGCGCGCGAATGCGGGCGCGCGGCTCGTGGGCATCGAGGTCGCCAACATCCGGAACCGGGAGGATCGCGCGATCTTCTTCGACAACCTCGCGTGCTACCCCGAGCCCATGCCACCCCTGGACTTCAAGCCCCGCGCCGCGCGGGGCATCGCCGCCTTTCCGGGCCAAGACGTGTCGCCCAACAGCGGACCCGGCCAACTCCCATTCCCCAACCGCGAGGAGACCATACTGCCCGACGCCCCGGCCGCGGGTTCCTCGTCCGCCCTCTCCGAGTCCGGGGACGCGCACGTCTTCCGCTACCGGGGCGAAGACGGGACGCTGGAATATCGCTACGGGCCCCGCACCGGCACCCTCGGCGACATCACCGCGCAGTGGGGCGGCCGCGGCGAACCATTCAGGCCCATGGAGGGCGGCGGTGTCCTGTTCCCGGGCGATGCGCCCAATGCCTTCCTCGCGCCCGACCGGGCCACGCCCGTATCCATCGCCCGCGAGGGCGACACCCTCCGCGCCACCTGGAGGCTCGGGGCCGCCCAGCGCGAGGCCGAAGTCACCTACCTCATCCGCCTGTGGGGCAGGTCCCTTGTCATCGACGTGATTTGCCGGGGCGGCCGAGCGGGGCGCGTGACCTTCGGGCGGGCCGCGGACGCGAGAGAGCCGCGCCTCGTCACGGTCCCCTACCTCGTGGGCTCATCGAGGGCGCGGCCAGCCGCCCTGGTCATGGGTCCCCCCGATCGGCCGCTCTTCCTCATGGGGCTAATCGACCACTGCCGCTCCGGCGCATCGCAGCTCTGGTTCGAGAACGATATCGCGCCCTCGGGCGCGGCGTACAACGGGGGCAGCGAATACATCCCGAAGACCGATGGTCGCCGCAACGATTGCTTCGAGCGCCTCTTCCTCACGATCGCGCCGCGATTCGAGGACGTCCTGCCCAACATACCCAACCCGAAATCCCCGTGGATGCACGTGACGGGCGACGTGGTCTGGCGCGCCCACGGGGCATCGGACCGCCAGCGCGACATACAGACCTGGCGCGACACGGTGCGCCTGGGCATGCGCCACCTCCTGGTCACCGACCACGAGACGGGATGGCGGGACGGCGGCGAAAGTTTCACCTTCCGCACCCGCGCCGCCCCCGGCAAGGGGGGCGACGAGGGCCAGGCCCGCTACGCCCGCGAGATGATCGGCCTCGGCATCCGCTACGGCATCTACAACCAATTCTGCGACCTCGGGGCCGTCAATGAATTCTGGCACCCCGACATGATCTGCCGGACGCCCGAAGGCGACTGGCAGCCCGCCTGGCCCCGCTGCCATCGACCGAAACCGGTCCGCGCCGTCGAGTACGGGGAACTGCTCCCCCCGCAGATCCAGAAGAAGTTCGCCCTGAACACCGCGTACTGCGACGTCCACACCGCGCTCGCGCCCTGGGCCTCCGTCGATTACGACCCCCGCTCCCCGGGCGCCGGCACATTCGCCGCCACGTTCTACGCCTATGGCGAGATCATGCTCCTCCAGAAGGCCGCGTGGAATGGCCCGGTCTACAGCGAGGGCAACAACCACTGGTACTACAGCGGTCTCACGGACGGCAACTACGGCCAGGACCAGCATGCGCGGCTCGACGTGGAACCGTGGCTCGTCGATTTCGACCTCAGGAAGATCCACCCCCTGAACTGCAACTTCGGCATGGGCAACGGCGGCATGTTCTACGGCAAGAAGGAGAACTTCGGCGATACCCCCGGGGAACAATCCGCGAAACTCGACCGGTTCTTGGCCGCGACCCTCGCCTTCGGCCACACCGGCTTCCTCGTCCGCGAAGCCGGTGTCCCGTGCATGGCCCGCAGCTACTTCATGGCCCAGCAGGTCCACGCGCACTACGCCCGCGAGGTCGCCGATTCAATACGATACGCCGATGCCGATGGCCGCCTCCTCGACACATCGGCGGCCCTGGCGACGGGCGCGTTCCGCAGATCCCAGGTCCTCACGCGCTACGCGAATGGCCTGCTCGTGGCGGCCAACGGTCACACGAACGACGCGTGGCACGTGGAGATATCCGGCACCGGGCACACGCTCCCCCCAAACGGTTTCGTCGCCGCCCTGCCCCCCGAGAAACCCGGAGGGTCGCCACGCCTGTTCGTCGCGAGCGCGACGCGGGACGGCCACCGCGCCGACTACGCCGACACGGCCGATTATGTCTACGCGGACGGGCGCGGCCGCTTCACGCGCCTCCCAAAGGCGGCCACCGATGGTCCCCTCATCATCCTGCCGGCTTCCGACGGTTCTCTCGAGGCCATCCCTCTCGCGGGGACACGCGAGTTCGCCGTCTGGGCCGGCGGCCAGGCCGCATCGGTCACCGCCCTCGACAAGGACCGCAAGGCCCTCGGCGAGGTCCCCTCCCGCTGGTCGCGGGGGCTGGTCCACATCGGGCCGCGCAAGGATGCCTTCAGCTATCGCGCCCAACCCACCGCCGCACCCGCCACCCCGTTGGCCTGCGACACCGCCCGCGTCTTCCCGGGAGACACCGTCACCGTCCGCGCCAAGCAAGAGCACGCGATCACCATACCTCCCGAATCGCGCCCCGGGACGCGCCTCTGGTTCGAGAGAGAGGGCGGACACATCGATTTCGATGTGCTGCCCATCGCCGTCGTCCGCCGGCACATCGAGCACTCCCCCGGCGCCCCGGCCACGCTCGTGGCAACGATCACCACCGAGCTGCCAAATGCCGGGGAAGCCGAGATCGAATGCCTCGGCGTGAGACGGCGTATCCCTCTCTCGCAAGGCAAGGAGGCGACGGCGCGTTTCGACGTCCCCTCCCCAGATGAACCCATCATCCGCGACGCCACCCTCCACGTGCGCATCGGCGGGCGAACCCACATCGAGCCCTGCTGGATCATGGCCGAATACGACGACTTCCGGGTCGCGGCACTCGAGCCCGAACAGCCCAGCCGCATTGGCATGCGCCTCCGCGGCAAGGCCGAGGAACCCATCCGCCAGGAGACCCGCGCGAGCGTCGCGCCGAGTCCCGCCCTGGACTGCGGGCGACAAGAACTGCCGGGCCTCGCCATGCACCCCCCCTACGCCGGCGGCACGGGCTATGCCTTCGCCGAATTCGGGCCCTTCGATATACCCCGCGCGGCCACCGCGGTGCGCGCCATGGTCGGCAAACGCAACGGCAGCGACCCCGGCGACGGCGTCCTATTCCGCATCGCGGTCATCGATGGGCAGGGCGCCGAGACAACCGTCGCCGAGAGAATCCAGCTGGAACACGCCTGGGCCGAGATCGCCGCAGACCTGGCGCCCTGGGCCGGCCAGTCCATCCGCATCAAGCTCATCGCCGACTGCGGCGCCAAGGACAACACGTCGGGCGACTGGGCATGCTGGGCCAACGCCGAGATCGCATCCGCAAAGCCAGCCCTCCTCTTGTCCCTCCACGACACCGAACCAGCGCCGCGATATCGGGCGGCCCCCGGCACCGTTCCCATCATCGCCGCACAGGCCCGCTCCGCGAAGCAGGCTTTCCTATGCTACGAGGCCGTCGGGGTCTCGGCCTCCAGCCATCCCGCGGATGTATTCGTCGCAGAATCGAACATCGGTCGCCTGGCACCGGGACCCGGCTCCAGCGAGACCAGGGGCGAGTGGGGCTCGGAGGCCCGCATCCCGCTCACCCCGGAGGCCATCGCGCACCTCTCCGGATTCACGCGCGTCCGCATCCACAACCCCAAGGGCGACTGCTTCAAGATCCGCAATGCCCGCATCGAGCTCGAACTCCCAGGCGGACGCCGCGCATCCTCCATGGTCACGACCGCCGCCTATACGCATCCGGCGGACTGGCTCTATGCCGAGGGCATCGGCGTCACCGCCGACAGGGACATCCAACTGCACATCCGGCTCCTCCTGGAACCCTGAGGCGCCACAAGAGGAGGCTGCCGGACAAAGTCCGACAGGCTGCTAGCCCGCATATTTCACGCGCATGCGCGAAACATGCAGGCTCAAAGGGCGATCTCGATCCAGCCGGCAAAACCGCCCCCGGGGCTGAGCGTGACGGCGAGGGGTTCGGTCCGGTTGACGGTCGCGACGTCGCGCGCCGCGGCGCATTCCGTCCCTTCGCCGACCGCGTCGCAAAAACGAACGAGCTGGTGCGGTCCCGGCGGCAGGAAGTCGAGGCTGAGGGAGAGGTGGGCACCCCCTTCGGCGGCGACGGCACCGATAAACCAGCGCGATCCGCTGCGCCGCGCGACGGCAAGATGGCGACCGATCTCGCCGGCGAGCACGCGTGTCTCGTCCCAGGTGTCGGGGAGTTCGCGCAGGAACTCCAGCTCGATCCCCCCGCGACCGCCGGGCGGATTCCATGCGGAGAAGCCGCCGCGTATGACGGGCGCGGGGTTGTAGAATACGAGCAGGTAGCCGATCTGGTGCGCATTGCTGCGGCCGGGCGAGTAGAGCAGCGGCGCATAGTCGAAGGGCCCGGCCAGGCCGCGCGTGAACGGAAGCGTCAGATCATGGGTCAGCGTGGGCTTGTTCTCCGAGCCCGCCCCGGCTTCGCACGAGAGCACGTGCGGGTGGCGGCGCGCGGAGCCGTCGGGCAGGTATTCGTCGTGAATGTTGAGCCAGAGCTTGTGGCGGGCGGCCGTCTCGATGAGACGAAGGATAAAGGCCGAATCCTCCCGCTTCCCGTAGTGGACAAAGCCGGGCTTGAGGCCGGCCACGCCCCAGCGCTCGTAGAGGGCGAAAACGGCGGCCATGTCCTGGGAGGGAAGGGACCAGCGGCTGTTCACGTAGAGAGAGATGCCGACGCCGCGCCGCTGGCCATGAGCGACGAGGCCGGGAAGATCAAGATCCACCCAAAGGTCGCTGCCGCCGGTCTTCGGGTTTGGGCGGAACGGCACATAGCCTCGGGCGACCCGGTCCAGCGCACCGGTCGTGTTCGCCTCCCAGCCACTGTCGCGAAACCGAGCCGGGACACGTTCGCGATAGGCCGCGCGCTCCGCATCGGTCCAGGGGCCCTCGGTTCCGTTCCAACCCCAGTCGAGCTGCAAGTAGCGGAAGCGTTGTTCGGCCGCCCAGTCCACGAGGCGACGGAGGTGGGCGGTCTCGATGCGACGCGGCGACTGGTTCGGCGGGAAGTTGGCGATCGCGCTCAAGACCTTGCCCGGCCGCACCCAGGAGAAATCGCCGCGCGCGGGCGGGTTGAGGACCTGCACGATGCCCTGGTGGCGTATCAGGTCGGCGGCTTCCGCCCCCACCAGAAGCACGCGCCACGGGCTGAGCACGGGCGCCGGCCCACGATAGGCGCCGCGCAACCGGACGGCGATTGACCCATTCTCGAGCCGGATCAGTCGCAGTCGCGGGAAATCGCGCGCGTCGGCCTCCAGGATCGCGGCATGGACACCGCCGCCGGTGCGCACGGTGAGCGGAGGCTGTAGACCGCGAGTCCAACCCGCGAGCGGCACGGGGGCGCCATGGATCTCTTCCCGCAGCGAGATCGCCCAACCCACGGTGCCGTCGGGCAAGCCGAGGCGCGTGCGATCCTCCCGGACATCGATCGGCACGCCGGCGGCCGCGCCCGGCAGGTGATAGCGAAACGCGAGCGCATGATCGTAGGCCCGAATCTCGATCTCCAGCGGCGAGGCGCCGCGCTCCAGCGCCGCGAGCCGGACACGCAGGACATTGCAGTGATCGAGCAAGGCGGCGTGTTCGCCATATGGCGGTCGCCACGATTCGCGGCGCTCCTCCCGCGCGAAAGTCGGCGGCGCGTAGACCGGGGCGGGCGGTCCCAGCTCGAGCCCGAGGTCCGAGCTCTCAAGCAGGATCTGCTTGCCATACCACGCGCGGATCGCCGGCCTCGCCCCGTCGATCCCAAACTCGACACGCAACACGCCCGACGGGGACCTCAGCGCCTCGACGGCGCGGCCCGGAAAGGATGAGAGCGCCAGCACCAGAACAAGAGGCCCAATTTGGCGGCGAGCGAACATGGTTGGAAATCGTGCCGGCGGCGCCCGACCAGGGACTGGGCCGCGCCGGCCATGCGCCGAGCGTGGCCAAGGTACCGCCGGGAGTCCAGCCGGAAGACCAAAACAACACGCCCGCCGCTCCCCGAATCCACGGCCCTCTTGCCCCGGCCTTGCCGACGGATACCGCCATGGATTTTTCACTTGCCGTGCAGACCTCCGCCATTTCACCTATGAACCGATCACCATGACCTCGCGCGAACGCATCCTCGCCGCCATCGGCCACCGGCCCGTCGACCGGGTCCCCATCGACCTCGGCGGCACGCGCCAGAGCGGGATCGCCGCCATCGCCTACGCCAAACTCCGGCATCACCTCGGGATCCCGGGCCCTCCCCCGAAGGTGTTCGATCTCTTCCAGATGCTCGCCGAGATCGAACCCGAGGTCGCCGATCGCTTCGGCGCAGACTGCGTTTTCATCAATCGCCCCGCCGTGGCCTTCGGCATCACGAACGCCGATTGGAGACCCTTCGCGCTCTTCGACGGCACCGATGTCCTCGTGCCGGGCGGTTTCAATCCGGAGACCGGCGCCCGCGGCGACCTCGTCCTCCGCCGCGGCGACGAGATCATCGCCCGCATGCCGAGGAACGGTTTCTATTTCGACCGCCTCGAGAAGTACCCCGGCGCGCTCCACCCGGACCTCGACTCATGGGAGCCTCCCCGGCTATCCGAGGCGGACCTGCAACACTACGCCCACGGGGCCCGGGTCGCCTTCGAACAGACCGACAAGGCCGTCGTCGCCGCCATGGGCCCGCCCTACGAGCTGTTCAATGGCCTGGGCCAGGGCGATTTCGAGGCGTGGATGATCACGTTCGCCACCGAGCCAGAGTACGTGGAGCGACTGTACGCGAAACTCATCGGCGCGTGGCTGGAAAACCTCGCCGCCCTCCACCGCGCCGTCGGCGACCGCGTCCAGATCCTCCAGATCGCCGACGACTTCGGGACCCAGAACGCCCCCTTCCTGTCGCCCGCGATGTTCCGCGATCTCGTCATGCCCGCCTACAAGCGCGGCATCGACTGGATACACGCCAACACCCAGTGGAAGGTCCTTCTTCATTCCGACGGCGCCCTCGTCCCGCTCATCCCCTCGATCATTGAAATGGGCGTCGATGCGCTCAACCCCGTGCAGACCACCGCCGCGGGCATGGACCCCGCGCGCCTCGTCGCCGAGTTCGGGCGCGACATCGCGTTCTGGGGCGGTTCCTGCGATTGCCAGGGCACCCTCACCACCGGCACGCCCCGGCAGGTCGCCGACGAGGTCCGCCGCAACCTCGACGCCTTCCACCCTCTCGATGGCGGCCACGTGCTCGCATCGGTCCACAATATCCAAGCCAACGTGCCGCCCGAGAATATCGTCGCGCTGTTCGATGCGGCGCTCGAGTTTGCGAACTCGTAGCCGCGGGAGCGAGCGAGTGGACCCCGCCGCCACCGGACCGCCACATCGCGGGCGACGGCTACTTCCGCCGATCGAAAAACTCCGTCAGCGGATAGGCCTCGCGGTTGAGCGCCCGAGCGCGATCCACAAGCGGACGGTGCGGCGCAAACCGCGAATCGAACATCCCCTTGTTGGCCCCGCCCGAGCAGTCCAGGGCCGTCGATTCCGTCGGGTCGTCCTGGTACTTGAACCAGTGCCAACCGACGCAGCTCGGCGCCTCCAGCAGGCCCAGGGCATAGTGCTGGTAGAACTTCCCCCGATCCTCCTGGGTGCGCACCACCCATCCCGCCCCGTTGGTGTTCGCGAGCCCCGGCGCATCCAGCGCCTTGGTGTACCACTCGCTGATGATCACGGGCCTCCCCGACCACGCGCACCAGTTTGACACCTGCACCGGGTCGGGCCCCCAGACACCGTAGTAGTTCACCGTGGCCACGTCCACGTGCTTGCCCATCGCCGCCCAGAAATAGGGGTTGTCGATCTGCGATTCCCGGAAGCAGATCCGGGACCCGATATACAGGTGGTTCGTGTCGTAGCGCCGGATTGCCGCTGCCACGATCCGGTAGTACCGCTCGAACGCGTGGCCGATGAATTCCAGCCGCTCCCGCCTCGTGATCCCGTTGGTGCCCGTGCCGCCCCGCCGCCCCGCGAGCCACCGCGCCGCGGCCTCATGGCTTGACCGCAGGTGCGGATTCCCGTCGCGCAGCGACAGATACCGGTCCAGGAGGTCCACCGGGCACAGCAGCTCGTTGTCCGAGAAGATGCCCATGAGATACGGGTCCGCGTTCGCGCCGCCGTTGGTCAGTTGGCTCGCGTGCCGCGCGCAGTGCGCCTCGAACTCGGGATGGAATACCGGGATGCAGTCATTCGAGAAGCCCGAGTGCCCGGACACGGGATACGTCAATCCCTTCTCGGCGCCGAAAGATGACATGAACCTCATCAGTGACGTGTGGGGCAGCGGCCGCTCCACGGCGCGCATCAACGCGATGTCCCTCGGACCGCCCGAGCCCTTCGCGTTGAATCCCAGATCCCACAGCGCCCCGGTCGTCTCGGCGGCCCATCGCTCCGGCGTCCCAAATTTCTCCCGCAGCGCCTCGGACGCGTGCCGATTCGGCGTGACCGTGTTGAGCCCGATGCTCAGGTAGCGGTGGCCGTCCGGATCGATGAGCCACCACCTCCCACCCAGTCGTTCGGTCCGGAAGAATCCCGTGGCCCCAAGCCGTTCCCCCTCCCAGCCCCCGTACCGATCCAGGCGCACCGAATCCCCGCGCGGCACATATCCCTTCAGCAACTCCAGCGCCCGCGTCGGATACTGCCTCCACCCGCCCCCCGGCCTGCTGCCGCACGACTCCACGACCACCGTGCCATCCCCGTGCCTCTTCGCGGGATCCATCGGCGCCCCGAGATCGTACCCTCGCTTCGTGGCGTCGAAGAGCGACTTCACCTCGCCCGGGGACATCGCGCGCGCATACAGCCGGAGTTCCCCGATCCGACCCCGAAACGGTTGCCTGTCTTCCGATAGACCCCGGCCAATATACAGCGGCAGATCGCTCGGCGCGATGGCCCCGCCCATCGGCGCACAACCCGCCTCCGCGCCGTTCGTGAAAACCCGCACCGCCGCGCCGTCGTACGTCGCCGCCAGTGACACCCACCCTCCCACCGCCAAGGGCCCCGCGTCCACCAGCACTTTCTTGCCGGCCGCATTCCACAGGCCGAATATCGCGCGCCCCCCCTCCTCGTACGCGCCAAACACCGGCGTCGTCCATCTCGGGTTCGGGTGCGGCCTTCCAAAAATCACCGAATACCTGCTCGTCGCCCGGACCCGCACCCACGCCACCGCCGTCATCGCATCGTCGAGGCCCAAGCCCGCCCGCACCGGAACCGTCACCGAGCCGTCGATGCCATCCAACTCCAGCGACGTCGCCCCGCGCTCCCGGACCAGCGCGCCCCCGACGATCGACCCATCGTTGCCCCGCCCAGACGCGTCCCTCACCACCCGCCCATCGCACCCGTTGAAATGCCACCACCCCACCAGCGACCCGCCCGCGGCGCCGTCGCCCCCACCGATCACGCGCCCCGCCAGCGCCAACCCCACCAGCGCACAGCCAACCACGGATAAAGGCCTCATCATTTCATCCTACCAATCCGCCGGACTTCGCCAAGCCCGGCAACCTCCCATCCCCGCGTTGCCCGCGCGCGCACCGGAAAGCCCGCGCCCGCCGGAGCCGGCGGCTTTGATTTTTCTTATTGTATACACTGAATTCACTGTTCTACACTGCCCCGCGTGCGGTATCCTGCGTGTCGCGATGGAGCGCCTGACGCTGAGACAGGAGGCCTACGGCCGGATCAGGGAGCGCATCCTCTCCGGGGACCTGGCGGCGGGGATGCCTCTTTCGGAGGTGGAGCTCGGCCGACAGCTGGGGATGAGCCGGACGCCGGTCCGGGAGGCGATCCGTCAGATGGAGATGGAGGGGCTGGTGGATTCCGCGCCCGGACTGGGGGCGGTGGTGCGCGTGCCGGAGCGGGGCGAACTGGAGGAGATGTACGATCTGCGCGAGTCGCTGGAGGGCTACGCGGCGGTCCGTGCGGCGGAGCGGATCGGCGCCGGGCACCTCGAGCGGTTGGATCGGATCCGCGCGGAGATGGACGCCATCGGGCGCACGGTGCCGGGGGCCAGCGGCCGCCACCTGAGCGGCGATGCGCTGCGGCGCTTCATCGAACTGGACATGGATTTCCACGGGGTGATCTTCGAGGCGGCGGCCAATCGATTCCTGACGCGGATCCTGGACGGCAGCCGCCTCCTGACGCGCCTTTTCACCTCGACCTTTTGGCGGTACGATCGAGCGGCGCTGGATCGCGCCGCACGATTCCACGCGGAACTCGTGCGGGCGATGCGGAGGCGGGACCCCGAGGCCGCGCGCCGGAGCACCATCGAGGCCATGCGCCTGAGCCGCCAGAACGCTCTCGCGGCCTGGGATCGGCAGTTGGGCAAGAGGCCGATCCGCGCCATCACGGCGCGACGGGCGGCCGCCGCCCGTCGCCGCGCGAAGTCCTCCGGCCCGTGATGGCGACCGGGGGCGAGCCCGCGCGCTGGAGATTCCGGGATCGCCCCCGGGGACACTCTTGCAGGATGGACGGGATCGCGACGCATTGGCCAACCCGGTCCTTCCACGCCCTCTTCCTCTTGCTCTCCTCACTTGCCGCCGCGTCCGCCTCCCCCCGCCCCAACGTCCTCTTCATCGCGATCGACGACCTGCGCCCCGAACTGGGTTGCTATGGCGCGCCGCACGCGCGGACGCCGCACATCGACGCGCTGGCCGCTCGCGGCGTCCGTTTCACCCGGGCCTACTGCCAGGAGGCGATCTGTGGACCATCACGGGCCAGCCTGATGACGGGCCTTCGCCCGGATCGGGCGGGGGTGGTGGACAACGAGACGTACTTCCGCGACACCGTACCGGCGATCGTCACCCTTCCCGAGCATTTCCGGCGCAGCGGCTACGAGACGGTCTACGCGGGCAAGATTTTCCACGGGCGCATGACCGACGACGGGCGCTCGTGGAGCCGCGGCGCGACCTTTCCGCCTGGCCGGGCCGGGATGGAATACCAGCGCGCGGAGAACGTCGAATTGGTGAAGCGGCGCCAGCAGGAGGCCGAGGCGAAGTACGGGCCCGAGGCGAGATACGGCCTGGGCTGTGGCCCCGCGACCGAAGACGCCGACGCCCCGGATTCGGCGTACATGGATGGGCGGATCGCCGAGGCCGCGATCCTCACGCTGCGCGACATCAAGGGCCGCCCCTTCTTCCTCGGTGTCGGCTTCCACAAGCCCCATCTCCCGTTCGTCGCACCCAAGAAGTACTGGGACCTGTACGATCCAGCCGAGATCCCCCTCGGCCCCAATCCCGATCCCCCGCAGAACGCCACCTCCCTCGCCCGCCACAGTTCCTTCGAACTTCGGACCCGTGCCGACATCCCGAAATCAGGGCCGGTCGACGAGGCCCTGGCCCGGCGCCTGCGCCACGGCTACCTCGCCTGCGCGAGTTTCGCCGACGCGCAAATCGGGAAGGTCCTCGCCGAACTCGACCGGCTCGGCCTGCGGGAAAACACGATCGTCATGCTCTGGGGCGACCACGGCTGGCACCTCGGCGACCTCGGGATCTGGGGCAAGGCCACGAACTATGAGATCGCCGCCCGCGCTCCCCTGATCGTCGCCGCGCCCTCCCGAAAGGCCCGCGGCCGGGCGGCCGATGGCCTCGTCGAATTCATCGACATGTACCCGACGCTCTGCGAGCTGGCCGGGCTTCCCCTGCCCCCCCACCTCGATGGCCGGAGCTTCGCCCCGCTGCTCGATGACCCCACGCGGCCCGGAAAAGCCGCCGCCATCACGCAGTTCCCCAGCCCGGCGCTGCGCGAATGGGCCGCCATGCCTCTTTCTCCGGGCATGCGCGAGACGTTTTTCGGCCCCCTCATCGGCGCCGCCGAATCGCGTCTCGCCGTGGAATTTCGCGACGCATGGTCCCGCGACCGGTTCGAGCGCCACGTCATGGGCTATGCCGTCCGCACCGACCGCCACCGCATGATCCGCTGGGTCGATGTTCGCGAACCGGACAGCGCCCTGGCCTCCGAACTCTACGACCACCAAACCGATCCCCATGAGACCACCAACATCGCCCCCGATCCCGCCAGCACCCAACTCCTCCAGGAACTCACCCGCCTAATCCCACAACCCCCCAAACCAGGAACCCAGCCATGAGAAACCACCCCTCTCCCCGCTTCCACCTTCCATCTTCCATCCTCCTCCTTGCCCTCGCCGCGCCGCTGGCCTCGATCGGCCTCGCCGCCGAACCCCACCACAGCCCACACGCCAAGTTCCGTCCCCCCGCGATGACCGAGGCCCGATTCACCGGCGGCTTCTGGGGACACCGCTTCGACCTCGTCCACAAGGATACCCTCGGCGCCCTCGAGTCCGGGATGCGCTGCGCATCGAACGGTTGCCTCCTATCCAACTTCGAACTCGTCGGCAAAGAGGGCGCCAGGCACCAGGGCAATAACTGGAGCGATGGCGACGTGTACAAGTGGATCGAGTCCATGGCACGCGTCTACGCCCTGACGAAGGATCCGGCGCTCGACCAGAAGATGGACGAGTGGATCGCCAAGGTCGCCAAGACCCAGGCCGACGATGGTTACATCGGCACGCAGACGCAGTTCAACCCAGAGAAGAAGCGCTGGGGCATGCGCAATTACCACGAGCTTTACAACATGGGCCATCTCCTGACCGCCGGCGCCGTCCACTACCAGGCCACCGGCAAGACGACCCTGCTCGACGTCGCCACGAAATGCGCCGATTACCTGTACCGCACCTTCCAGCCCCGCCCGAAAGAGCTGGCGCACTTCGGCTGGAACCCCTCCAACATCATGGGCCTCGCCGATCTCTACCGGGCCACCGGAGACAGGCGCTATCTCGAACTCGCGGGCATCTTCGTGGATATGCGCGGCTCGCAGCCCTGGCCGAAGGCCGGAGTCTGGGGAGGAGATCCCGTTGGCGCCCAGGACCCCACGCCAGGCGACCAGACCCAGGACCGCGTCGCCCTCCGCAAGGAGACCGAGGCGGTCGGCCACGCCGTCACGGGCGCCTACCTGTACGCGGGCGCGGCCGACGTTGTCGCCGAGACGGGCGAGGCCGCGCTCCTGAAGGCCCTCACCCGCATCTGGGATGATATCGACGGAAGGAAGATGTACCTCACCGGAGGCACCGGCGCCTACCACAACGGGCTGTCGATCCGCCACGACCGCGTCCACGAGGCCTACGGCACCGCGTTCGACCTGCCCACGCGCACCGCCTACAACGAGACCTGCGCCAACATCGGCCACGCCAAATTTAGCCGACGCCTGCTCGCGATCACCGGCGAAGCCAGGCACGGCGACATCATGGAGCGCGTGCTGTTCAACAGCATGCTCTCCGCCAATAGCCTCGACGGGAAACGGTTCTTCTACACCAACCCCCTGGAGCGCCGCCGCGACGTGCCCCTCCTCCGGCAGGATGCCGCGGAGCGCTGGCCGGTGTGGCAGTGCTTCTGCTGCCCGCCGAGCATCGCGCGCACCATCGCCGGCCTCAACGAATGGGCGTGGGGCATCGCGGACGATGCCATCTGGCTGCACCTCTACGGCACCGGTACCCTCAACAGCTCCATCGGGGGACACCCGGTCCGGATCGAGCAGAAGTCCGACTACCCGTGGAACGGCGACATCGCCATCACCGTGACCGAGGCGCCCGCCACGCCATTCGCCCTGAAGCTCCGCGTGCCCGCCTGGGCCAACGGCGCCGCGCTCAAGGTCAATGGCCAACCCGCCGACACCGCACCGAAACCCGGCGCCTACGCCGAGATCCGCCGGGCATGGAAGGCCGGCGACGCCGTCGAACTCGCGCTGCCGATGGAGCCCGTCGTCGTCGAGGCCCACCCCATCGTCGAGCACACGCGCAATCAGGTCGCGGTCATGCGCGGCCCGCTGGTCTACTGCCTGGAATCCGCCGACCTCCCGGAGGGCATCGACATCGACGACGTCCTCCTGCCCGTCAACGCAAAGTGGCAGGCCGCGCATGTGCCCGACCTGCTGGGGGGCGTCACCGTCCTCGAGACCGACGGCATCGCCCTGCCCGGCACCTCCGCGACACCCGACCTCTATCGCCCCGCGCGCTCGGGCGCGGCAAAACGATTCCGCCTCCGCCTCGTGCCCTATTACGCGTGGTGCAACCGCGGCCCCGGCGACATGTCGGTCTGGATCCCGGCGGCGCGATAGCCCGGCGATGGCCCCGGGGAACCGTCAGCCGATCCCACCGGTTGCCCGAAAACACCGCCCGGTCAGAGCTCCCGCACGAAGATGTTCGCGAACTCGATGGGGTCGCCATGGTGCTGGAGGGCAATCGGCCCGCGGGCCGGCACCCCGGGCAACTGGGCGTTCTCGATCACGGTCTCCCCGTTGAGTTCCACCGTGAGCCGATCGCCGCGCATGGTTATGCGGAACCGGTTCCACTTGCCGATGGGCTGGTCGGCCTTCTTCTTGGGGGTCGCGCCGGCCCGCACCTCGGGCGGCATCTTGGGATCGGTGCGATACCCATAGACCTCGCCCGACCCCGCGGGCCAGCACCACATGTTCACCTGCGCCTTGCTGCTCCCCCGCAAATAGATGCCGCTGTCGCCGGCGTCCGGAACCTCAACTTGCTGCGGCTCGCCCCCGGCATCTTTGGCCTGCTCGCCGGTGGCCAATAGCACGGGCCGCATCGTCGGGACCGCCTTGCGTGTCCAACGCCAGTCACAGATCAGCACAAAGTCCCCAAACTCCCGATCGGTCCAGAGATTCTTGTCCTTCGCCTCGCTCTTGCCGTCGTAGGCCAAGATCCAGTCCTTTGGACGCCAGTGATCCGCGTGGCCCGGATCGGTTCTCCAGCCACTCAGGTCAACACCATTATAGAGCGCGCCGAAAGCCTGCGCCTCTTCGGCGATCTCTTCGGGCCTCGGGTTGGTGGATGGCAGTTCGCGGATCCGGATGTTGCGGGCGTGCCATTCCGAACCCTCCGACTCGATGCACAGGTAGCCCTTGCGCGGCGAGGTGCCCACGCCGACGCTGACCTCCTTGCCGTTGACGCTGAGCCCCACGACCCCGTTGGTCGCGACGACGCGATAATGGTTCCACTCGGGCGAGGGCCTCGTGCGCTCCTCGGTGGGAAAACTGCGCTGGCCCGTCTTGGAGATGCGGCCCGTGGGCGTCATCAGCGCACCGCCCACCGGGAACACGTCGCCATGGGTGGTGTACCATTCGTTCTTCCCCGGACGATCGAAACCCGGGTCGAGTATCTGGACCTCGATCCCGCGCGCAAAGGGCGACCCCACCCGAGGCAGCGGATCGGCATAGAGAAAGAGGCCGGCGTTTCCGCCGGGTTTCATGTGCCGCCACTCCATCTCGACCTCGAAGTTCTCGTACATCCGCTCCGTGCGCATCAGGCCCGTCGGCACACCCGTGCACACGACCATCCCATCGCGGGCGCCGAAGGTCCCGGGCGCCACGTCCAGCGGCACCCATCCCGAGAGGTCGCGCCCGTTGAACAGGGCCACCCAGCCGTCGCCTTCGCCCATGACCGCACCCGCGGCCAAAACAAATCCCACCGCGAGGGTGCCACCCCTCAACGCAACTCGTGATCTCATTCCGACTCCCGCTCCTCTCCTTCATCCTCCCATGTCGACCGCGTGCTCGCGCAGGGCCGCGAAGGGTATCACCTCCAGCGCCGCCTCGTGCGTCGCCGCCAAATACACCAGCGGCGCCATGCCCGCCTCGTGCGCCTCCAGCCAGCGCGCCGCGCACAGGCACCACCGATCCCCGGCCCTGAGCCCGGGAAACCCAAACTGCGGCGCGGGGGTGCTCAGGTCATTGCCCCGGGATTTCGAGAACGCCAGGAACGCGTCCGTCATCTGCGCGCACACGGTGTGTTGCCCGAGGTCATCCGGCCCGGTGTCGCAACACCCCGACCGATAGAATCCCGTCACGGGATCCAATCCACAGATCTCCAGATCGCCCCCGAGAACGTTTCGCGCTTGTGCCATCGTTTCGGATATCCTAACACGGCACCCGCGTTCGGCCAAGCGCCGCCAGCCACCCCATGCAGCATCCACCCCGCATTCACGTCGCCTGGACACCCGCCGATGTCGCCGCCCTCGCCGATGCGGATCTCTCGCGTTCCCTCTGCGTCGCCATCGATGTCCTCCGCGCCACGAGCACGATGACCGTCGCCCTCGCCCATGGAGCGGCCGCCATCATCCCCGCCGCAGAACTCGACGAGGCCCGGGCCGTCCACGCCTCCCGGCCCGGCGCCCTTCTCTGCGGCGAACGCCACGGCCTCCCGCCAGAGGGCTTTGACCTCGGCAATTCACCGCGCGAGTTCACGCGGGAGCGCGTCGCCGGGCGCACCATCGTCCACACCACCACGAACGGCACGCGCGCCGTCCGCGCCTGCGCCCGCGCCCACGAGACCCTCCTCGGCTGCTTTCTCAACATCGCGGCGGTCGCCGACCGCATCCGCGCCCGCGCCCACGAGGTCGAAACCCTCGTCCTGGCCTGCGCGGGAACATTCGAGGACTTCTCTATGGAGGACGCGCTGTTCGCCGGCGCGCTGGTCGAACGCCTCGACGGGTGGCATCCCGTCCGATCCCTGTGGGCCGGACGGACGGGCGATCTCGAGACCGTCCTGGGCCGCACCCGGAACGGGCGCCGCCTCAAGGAACTCGCCCTCGAAGAAGACATCGCCTTCTGCGCCCAGACCGATTCCGCCCCCACCTTGGGCATCGTCGATCCCAAGGGCTGGATCCTGGCGTATCGCTAGCGGCCTGTCGGACTTAGACCTGAAACTTCAAGGTTGGGGATACTTCGATGTGTGTCACAAAACACACGTCATCAGCAGGTTATGTGAATGCCGCCTGAAGGCGGCACTACGAGCCCAAAGCCGCGGGAACGTTCGTAGTGGTGCCTTCAGGCACTCCGCGACCCACCAGAAGTTTCCACATGAATGATGCGGCGCGCGCTACATCAGGTCAGCCCCGCCGCGCGCCGGCGGCGGGGCTAGCCCGGACATTTCATCGCGGGGGGAATTTTCTGGGAGGGTCGCAGGGTTGGGTGGATTTGGGATCGGAGCGCCGGATTGAGGGCCGAATCGGCGGGGCGTGAAGACACCGCCCCCTACCCCC
>JADLBR010000268.1 GCA_020847615.1 Verrucomicrobiia bacterium | reverse complement strand
GGCCATGCGCCCGCGCGTTCGGATAGACATTTCGCCGACCCCATCCAGAATTCATCACAGCCCGGCAGTCGCGGGGCATGGAGGAACCGCTATGGGAGATCGCATCGGATTCGTCGGCGTCGGCCGCATGGGGGCCAACATGGCGCGACGCCTCAAGGATCGCGGGGAGAGCGTCACCGCCGTCTACGACGCGCGGCGGGACATCGCCGCGGCGCTGGCCGAGGAACTCGGGTGCCTGGTCGCGCGGGATCTCGCGGCGGTGACGGCGGCATCGGATGTCATCTTCACGGTTGTATCGGATGACGTCGCGATGCGCCGCATCTTCGCCCCACCATCCAAGCGCGATAGCCTGCTGAGGGGCGCGCGGGGCCGGCTCTTCATCAACTGCGCGACGATCACCCCCTCGGTCCACCGCGAGGTGGAACGGGCGGCGGGCCGCGCCGGCGCGGCATCCCTCGCGGCATGCATGGCCTCCAGCATCACGCAGGCCCGCGAGGGCACGCTATACCTGATGTGCGGAGGTGATTTCGCCACGTTCGACAGGACCCGACCCCTGCTGGAGAAAATCGCGGGCTCGATCCGCCACGTCGGTTCGGCGGAACAGGCGGCCACCCTCAAGGCGCTGGTCAACATGGTCATGAACATCAACACGGCGGCCCTCGCCGAGGGCCTTGCCCTCGCGGACGCCATGAGACTCAATCTCACGCTGGCCCGCGACGTCTTCTCCCAAACGGGCGCGGCCTCGCGCGTCCTCCAGACCGACGGGGAGGACATGCAGCATCGGGAGCACTCCTGCTTCTTCTCCGCCGGACACGCCGCCAAGGACTCCGGCATCGCCCTGAAACTCGCCACCGCAAAGGGCCTGGACCTGCCCCTGGCCGCCGCCACGAGGCGCCAGTACGCCCGCATGGTCAAGGAGGGCCTGGGGCAACTGGACAAGTCGGGGATCGCCGAGCTGACCTTCAAGGGACGGCGTCGAAAACGGCGGTAGCCAGGATCTTCAGCGCGCGGGAATCCGGGTCTCCTCCCGGATTGCCTGTCGCCACCCGTTGGCCCACAATGGGCCCGCCATGACATTCAAGCCTGCCCCAATCAAATCAGCGTTCCGTCCCCTCGTCGCTCTGGCGATCCTGACGATGGCCGGCGCGGCCCATCGGACCTACGCGGCCACGAACGAAAAGCCGAACTTCCTCGTGATCGTGGCCGACGACATGGGCTACTCCGACGCCGGCTGCTACGGCGGCGAGATCCAGACCCCGGCGCTCGATCGCCTCGCGGGCGAGGGCCTGCGCTTCACGCAGTTTTACTCCACGGGCCGTTGCTGGCCTTCCCGCGCGTGCATCCTCACCGGTTACTACGCCCAGCAGGTTCGCATGGATCCGCCATTCGGCCGACTCCCGGAGTGGACCCGCGTCCTTCCCCATTACCTCAAGCCCGCGGGCTACCGCTGCTACACATCCGGAAAATGGCACCTCAGGGGGGCCCCCAAGGCCATCGCGGACGCCAGTTTTGATCGCGCCTACCTCATCGAGGACCATAACCGCAACTTCAACCCCCAGCAGGCGACGCTCGATGACGCGCCCCTGCCGCCGGTGGAAACTGGCCAGGGCTACTACTCCACCACGGCGATCGCGCAGCACGCCATCGATTTCCTCAAAGGGCACGCCGAGAAGAGCGCGGCGCAGCCCTTCCTCATGTACCTGGCGTTCATCGTTCCCCACTTCCCGCTGCAGGCCCCGGACGAGGATATCGCCCGTTACCGCGGCAAGTTCGACGCCGGATGGGATGCGGTCCGCGACCAGCGCTGGGGCCGGATGCGAGAAATGGGACTGATCAACTGCGCCCTCTCTCGCCGCGATCCCGAGACCATCCCCGGATGGAACATGTCCGACGAGGAACTGCGGAACGAGATCGGCGCGGGCGAGGTCGGGCACGCTCTCTCGTGGAGAGAGCTCTCCGACACCCAGCGGGCGCTCCAGGCCACCAAGATGGCCATACATGCCGCGATGATCGACCGCATGGATCAGGAGATCGCGCGCGTCCTCTCGCAGATCAAGGCCATGGGCGCCGCCGAAAACACGGTCACGTTCTTCGTCTCCGACAACGGCGCCAGCGCGGAGATCATCAACCGCGGCGACCGGCACGATCCGAAGGCCGCTCCCGGTTCGGCGGCATCCTATCTCTGCCTCGGCCCAGGCTGGTCGACCGCCGCGAACACGCCCTTCCGCCTGCACAAGCACTGGAGCCACGAGGGCGGCATCGCCTCTCCCCTCATCGTGCACTGGCCCAAGGGCATCCAGGCCCGCGGCCAACTGCGCCACGACCCGGGGCACTTCATCGACATCCTCCCGACGATCGCCGAGCTCGCCGGCGCCAGCACCGCCGGCCCGTGGAATGGCAAGGAGGTCCCCCCGCTCCCCGGCAAGAGCCTCGTGCCGGCCTTCGCCAGGGACGGCGCGGTCACGCGGGAATACCTGTATTTCCACCACCAGGATAACCGGGCCATCCGCGCCGGGGATTGGAAACTGGTCGCCCGGGGCAAGGATGGGCCCTGGGAACTCTACGACCTGTCAAACGATCGCTGCGAGTCCAACGACCTGGCCGCGAAACATCCCGACAAGGTGAAGGAACTCGCCGCCATCTGGCAGCAGCGCGAGGATGCGTTCCGCGCGCAGGCCGGACCCATGCCCGACGAACCCAAGAAAAAGAAGGCCGGCAAGAAAAAGTGACGGGGAAAAGGGCCCCGCGATCGCGGGGCGGCGCCGGCCGGCCCGAAATCAGGCACCCCCGAGAGCACATGGCCCACGGGCGGTCACCTCACCGGGCGGTATTCACCACGAGGCTCAGGTTGCGCACCCGCATCTCGGCATCGAAGGTCCCCGGAAGCTCCCAGCCCAGGTTGATGCCAGAGATGCGGTAGTCCGACGCATCCCTCGACTCCGCGAGGAAGCCCCGCGACCACGCCGTTTCCAGAGCCTCGAGCAGCAGCGGCAGGATGTCCCGCCGGATGGTCACCCAGCCGCCATCGTGGGCGCTTTCCGAACAGTACGCATCACCGCGCGGCGAGAAGATGAACATGCCCGTTCCTCCCGTGTCCAGCGTCTTGTGCTCCTGAGGGATCCGGCGCCTGTCGTCGTAGATCGGCACCCCGAACCACAGATACCTGCCGTAGCCCGGGGACTGGCGGTTCAGGTTCTGCACCGTCAAAAATATCTGGAACTGGGCGGCGTGCAGATGCGGCGAGTACCCGCCCATCGCAGCCCGCACGCATCGCAACAGGCGGGCCTCAACATGTAGCCGCGCCGAGCGCAGCTCCGTGAGAGGCGGCGGTCGTTCGAAAGCCTGCTCCACAAGCAGGTGGACCCACGGCTCACCCTTCTGGCGCGCGCGCGCGCCATACTCGGCCATCGCGTTGACCCGAAACGCGACATCGGCATGCTCTGTCTCGGGCGCCCCCAGCGTCACCGACTTCGCGTCGTTGCCATAGCGCATCGCGCCGCCACCCACCCGCTCGGGAGCAATCGCCCGCAGCGGGAACTTGCTGGACCATTGCGCCAGCCTCCAAACGGGTCCCGCCTCTTTCTCCCAACCGGGGATTGTCGCATACGGAACCTGTTTCCCCGGCTTTGGCTCGAGAAGCACAAACCCCTGCCGAAAGTGCCTGTCGGCAATCAGTTCGCGCGCCGCCTGGGCCGCCGCTTCAGGACCCGGGCCTAAGATCGCCACCACCAGCGCCAGCGAAATGGCCCCCAGGATGCGCCGCTTCATGAATGGGCGCCCCCCGCTACTCTAATTGCGCCCCGGGGCCAGGGGGGCGTCGTCGCAATCGAGATCGCCGAGC
>JADLBR010000267.1 GCA_020847615.1 Verrucomicrobiia bacterium | reverse complement strand
CGTGTGCTGGGCCCGGGCACGCTGCGGGGGAATCCGGGCAGCGAGAACGGGACGCTGTTCAGCGTGGGTTCGGGGTACTGGGACGGCGTGCGCCTGACCACGGACTGTCGCCGCAAGACCGTGTCGTTCGAGATCGGGCAGGCCAAGCCGCTGCATTCTGTGGGCGTGTCTGGGGGGCGCGTGGTGGAGGGCGCGTGGCAGCACGCGGCGGCGAGCTGGGATGGCGGGGAGATGCGCCTGTATCTGGACGGGCTGCTCGTGGCGGCGGGGCGGCACGGGGCGGCGTACGTGAAGCCCGCGGGGGGCGCGAAGATGCGCGTGGGCTTCGCGGGGCACGGGGTGGGCTCGGTGGTGCTGGACGTGGCGGAGGTCGCGGTCCATGGCCGCGCGCTGGCGGCGGCGGAGGTGCTGTGCTGGGCGTTTCGCGAGAGCGTGGAGGGCGGGGTGGCCGCGCGGTTGGCGGCGGCGGGCGAGGCGATGGCCGGGGGGGATGCCGCCGGCGCGGAGGTGGGATTCGGCGGGGTGCTCGGGGAAGGGAAGCTGACGCCGGGGGCGAAGGTGATCGCGCTGCGCGGGCTGGCCGGGGCGCGCCTGGCGCTGGCGCGCCCGGGGGCGGCGACGGCGGCGTGGCTGGACATGTTGCGGGTGCCGGGTGCCGGGCCGGACGCCATGGCGCTCGCTCGGGCCGGGCTGCTCGAGCAGGTCAAGGACGGAGCGGCGGGAGAGGTGCCCGCCGAGGTGCTCGAGGGACTGCTGGGCGTGAGGGGCCTGGCGGGCGAGGATAGGATTGCGGTATTGCGCCAATTGGTGGTCAGGCAGTGCGAGGCGGGGAATTTTGCCGAGGCCCGGCGCGCGTGCGAGGGCTGGCTTGCGGCGGCGGCGGCGGGCAGCGCGGCCAGTCGGGATGCGATATTGGCCATGGGCCACGTGGCGATGGAGGCGGGGAATTTCGCGGGGGCGAGGGATGCGTACGGGAAGCTCGCGCGGGACGGCGGAGCCCCGGCGCCCGCGAGGGCGCTGGCGATGATTCGCGCGGCCGAGAGCCTCGTGCGCGAGGGCAAGGCCGGCGAGGCGACCGCCGCGTTGCGCGAGGTCTCGAAGATCCCCGGCGTGCCGGGGCATCTGGCGGAAGAGGCGGCGGCGCGGGCTCAGGAGGCCACCGGAGGGAATCCGTGGGTGGCGCTCGCCGGGCCGATGGCTGCGCCGCAGTGGCCGGCGGCGGGCTTGACGCTCTTCGTGGCGACGAACGGCAGCGATGCGGCCGCGGGGACCGCGGAGGCGCCGTTCGCGTCGCTGGGGAGGGCGCGCGACGAGATCCGGTCGCGGCGGGCCAAGGCGGGTGTGCCGCAGGGCGGTGTGCGGGTGGTCATTAGGGCAGGCGAATTCGTGGTGACGAACGCGCTACAGTTGGGGAAGGGAGATTCTGGGGAACCGGGTGCCCCGATTGTGTATCTGGCGGCGGAGGGAGAGCGGCCGCGGTTTCGGGGTGGCGTTCGCATCGGCGGGTTTGCTGCCGTTCGGGATCGGGGGGTATTGAGTCGATTGCCCGAGGAGGCGAGGGGCAAGGTCGTCGTCGCCGATCTGGGGGCGAGCGGGGTGAAGGATTATGGGAAATTCGATCCCGGGGGCTACGCGAGCGGCGGGGGATTTGGCACGCGGCCACTGATGGAACTGTATTGGGATGGCGAGCCGATGCGCGTGGCGCGCTGGCCGAACGAGGGCTGGGCGCGCGCCGGCGAGATGCTCGGGGAACCGACGAAGGATTCCCGCGGTCGCCCGGTCTGGAACGGCGGGGCTTTCCATTTCGACGACTCGCGGGCGGGGCGATGGCTCCAAGAGAAGGAGGCGTTCCTCTACGGCTACTGGTATCACGATTGGGCCGATTCGTACGATCGGGTGGCGCGGATCGACGCGAAAGAGAAGGTCATCGAGCTGGCCGCACCCCTGCACCGGTATGGATATCGGGGCGGGGCGCGCTTCCGCGCGGTGAACCTGCTCTCGGAGATCGATCTTTCCGGGGAGTACTTCGTGGATCGCTCCGCGGGGAAGGTGTACCTTCTGCCACCCACGGATCCCGCGACGGCGGTGGCGGAAGTGCCGCTGATGGAGGGGGCATTCCTCGAATTGGATGGCGTGTCGCACGTGGCGTTCGAGGGGCTGACCTGGGAGCTGGGCCGCGGCGACGGGCTGCGGGTCAAGGGTGGAGAGGGGGTGCTGCTCGCGGGATGCACGGTGCGGGCGTTCGGGGGGGATGGGGTGATCCTCGATGGCGGCAAGGGGCATGGGCTCCTGTCCTGCGAGATCGCGCACCTCGGCCGGGGCGGCATCGTGCTCAGGGGGGGCGACCGGCGGACGCTCGATCCCGGCGGGCATTTCGTGGAGAACTGCCACGTCCACCACTTCTCGCGAATCCATCCCACGTACACGCCCGCGGTCCATGCGAGCGGGGTCGGCGCGAGGATCCGTCACAACCTGATGCACGATTCCGGCAGCAGCGCGCTGCGCATCGAGGGGAACGAGCACCTCGTGGAATTCAACGAGGTCCATCACGTCGTCACCGAATCCGACGACCAGGGCGGGATCGACATGTGGGGCAACCCGACCTACCGCGGGAACGTCTTCCGTTGGAACGCCTGGCGCCACATCGGGCACGAGTTCGCCGTGGGGCAGGCGGGCATCCGCCTCGATGACGCCATCAGCGGCACGCTGATCTACGGGAATGTGTTCTATCGCACGGGCGGGGGGCATTTCGGCGGGGTGCAGATCCACGGCGGCAAGGACAACATCGTCGACAACAACATTTTCATCGAATGCCCGTACGCGGTGAGCTTCAGCCCGTGGGGCGAGAAGCGGTGGCTCGAGACGCTGGATCGGCCGGACTTCCAGCGGCGCATACGGCAGGAGGTGGACATCGGCAGGCCGCCGTATAGCGACCGCTATCCAGAACTGGCAAATCTGCGCGAGGGGGCGGACGCCAACCGCATATGGAGGAATGTCGTGGTGAATTGCGGGGGCTTCCTCTTCCGGGACCGCGGGATCCACGAATTGGTGGACAACGTCGTGGCGAGCGAGGGGCCGGAATTTTTCAAAGTGGGCCGTGGCGGCATGCGGCTCAAGTCGGATGCGGCGATCTTCCGGCGGACGGCGTTCTGGCCGATCCCGTTCGCGGAGATCGGGCTGTACCGGGATCGGTATCGGGAGGATTTGCCGCGCCGCGGTGATGGGCGATAGGATGGGTGCCCGGGAAGTTGGACCCCCGGGGTGCGGCGCGCCGCGATCGCGACGTGACGCCGGTCGGGAGTGCGCAGTGGGTCGCGCGCGATGTCTTTAGAGTTGGTCATATTGCTTTCGGTGTTCCTGCCGCTCGTCGCGGCCGGTCCCGTCGCCTGGATGGGGCGGGGGCTCGGCGCGCGCGCGGCATGGGTGGCGCTGCCTTTTCCAGTGATCGCGTTCCTGGCGCTGGCGTGGGCGGCGGCCGCTCTCGGCGGCGGTGCCGGTCCCGCGGTCGGGTGGCCATGGGTGCCGACCCTGGGCGTGGAATTGAAGTTTCTCGTCGATGGCCTTTCGGTGTTCTTCGGCCTGATCGTGAGCGGGGTGGGCGCGCTGGTCGTGATCTATTCGGCCTTCTACCTCGACGGGCACTACGCGCATCACGGGAGGTTCTACGCGTACCTGCTGTTATTCATGGCGTCGATGCTTGGCGCGGTGCTTGCGGACAACCTGCTTGCGCTATTCGTCTTTTGGGAGATGACGGGGATCGCCTCGTTCCTGCTGATCGGATTCCTGCATGGGGAGGAGGGGTCGCGGCGCGGGGCGAGGATGGCGCTGCTGGTGACCGCGGGCACGGGGCTGGCGATGCTGGCGGGGATCATCCTGATCGGGCAGATCGCGGGAACGGCCAGCCTCCGCGAGTTGCTTGCCGGGGGCGGGCTCGCCGGGCGGCCGATGGCGGGCGCGGCGATGGCCTTGCTGCTGTTGGGGGCGTTCGGCAAATCGGCGCAGTTCCCTTTCCATTTCTGGCTGCCGAACGCGATGGCGGCCCCGACGCCGGTGAGCGCCTACCTGCATTCGGCGACGATGGTGAAGCTGGGCGTGTACCTGGTGGCGCGGGTGTTCCCGCTGTTCAACGAGCACGCGGCGTGGTCGGTGCTGGTGGGCACCGTGGCGTTCGCTACGCTGATCGTCGGGTCGGTGCTGGCGCTCCTGTCCAACGAGCTGAAGGCGATCCTGGCGTTTTCGACGGTCAGCCAGCTGGGCCTGCTGATCGGGTACTATGGGCTGGGGCCGTCGGGTGGGGTGAGTTACGACTACCTGCACATCCTGAACCACGTGTGCTACAAGGGGGCGCTGTTCATGGTCGCGGGTGCGATCTATCACGCGACGCACCTGAAGGACGTGCGGGAATTGGGCGGGCTGTGGCGCAGGTCGCGGTGGCTCGGGGTGGTGACGGCGGTGGCGTGCGCGGCGATGCTGGGGATGCCGGGGACGACGGGATTCCTGAGCAAGGAGCTGATGTTCAAAGAGATCTTCGTGAGCCCGCGCGCGCACGGTCCGTTGGGGATTTTGGCGGTCGTCGCGGTGGTGGGATCCACGCTGATCAAGGTGGCGTTTTCGATCCGGATCTTCCAGGGGGTGTTTCTCGGGCGGGAGAGCGAGGCGGTGGCGCGGGGATGGCGGGGGTTGCCGTGGATGATGCTATTGCCGCCGACGATCTTGGCGGCGGGGCTGGTGGTGCTGGGCGTGGCGCCCGAGCTATTGGCCGCGGCGATGCACTGGCTCAACGTGCCCGGGTTGCACGCGCCGGACGCGCCCGTGCTGCATCTTTGGCACGGGGTCACGGCCGAGTTGCTCGCGAGCATCGCGGTGGTGGCGTCGGGCCTGGCGCTCTGGTGGTGGGGCAGGGTGACGGGGTGGCGGTGGGCGAGGATCCCTGCGGCATTTCGTTGGGACGAGGGGTTCGATGCGGCGGTCGATCGATTTGGCGGGTGGTGCGGGCGCGTGACGCGTCTCTCGGGAGCGGAATCGCCCCGGCTGTGGCTGGGCGTGGTGATCGGCGCGGTGGTGTTGGCGGTCTGCTTGGGCGCCCCTTGGGCGGGCGAGGCCGAAGGTTTGGTGCGGCGGATCGCGGCGGGCGCGGCGGCGCAGGACTGGGATGCGTTGCGGGTCGGGGTTGCCGCGATCGTGGCGCTTGGCGCGATCGGTGCCGCGGTGCTGCGGTCTTGGCCCGCTCAGCTGATATCGCTTTCGACGTCGGGGTTTATCTCGACGCTGTATTTCGCGCTGTACCACGCCCCGGATCTGGCGCTGACGCAGATCCTCGTGGAGACGGTCACGCTGGTGCTGGTGCTCTATCTGCTGGCGCGATTCCCGCGCTCGGCACAGGAGGGTGAGGACGGGGGTGCGGGCCGCGCGTTCGGCCGGTGGTGGCGCCTGGGGGTGGCGGCGGCTTTTGGGACGATGATGGCGGTGGTGGGGCTGGTCATGACATCGGCGCCCCACGCCGATCCGGTCGGGCCCTGGTATGTGGCGCACACCGTGCCCCTGGCGGAGGGGGCGAACGCGGTCAATACCATCCTGGTGGACTTCCGGGCGCTGGACACGCTTGGGGAGATATCGGTGCTTGTGGTGGCGATGCTGGGCTGCCTGGGGCTGCTGATGCGGCGGCGCGGTCCGGGGGGCGATGGGGGTGTGGTGGTGGAGGCCGTGGGGGTGCAGGCCGGGGGTCCGGAGTCGATGATCCTGGTGATGGTCGCGCGCCTCGTTTTCTTCGTGCTGAATGCGTTCGCCATCTATCTTCTCTGGCGGGGGCACAATGCGCCGGGCGGCGGTTTCATCGCGGGCCTGGTGTCGGCCATCTCGCTGGTGATGCTGAGCCTGGCGCTCGGGTGGGAGGAGCTCCACCGGGTGCTGCGATTCGATCCGGGGCGGCTCGCGGTCTGGGGTTTGGCGGTGGCGGCGCTGCCGGCCGCGGCGCCGATGGTTTTGGGTCGCCCGATGCTCGAGCAGTACATGTGGTCCCTTGCGATCTGGCCGATCGGGAAGCTCCACGTGGGCACGCCGCTTGTCTTCGATGTCGGGGTGTTTCTGGTGGTCGTCGGGATCGCGTCGAAGATGCTCTTCGTGCTGGGGAAATCGACGTGCGGGTTCCGGGCGCTGGTGGGCGAGGAAGAGGCGCGATACGCCTCGCCGGCGGATGAACCGATCGAGCGCGCGCGGCCCGGTGGCGGGGGGGGCGCCTGATCATGCAGTTGGACACGGCGCTTCTGGCGGGGTTCCTGTTCGCACTGGCGGCATGGCTCATCCTTCAGCCGAGCTTTGTGAGGAAGCTGTTTGGCTTCGTGATTCTCTCTAACGCGGCGAACCTGTTCGTGCTAATGGTGTCCGGGGATCCGGCGGGGCGATCGGCGCCGATCATGGGGGATGGCGGTGTGCCGGTGGACCCGTTGCCGCAGGCGCTGATCCTGACGGCGATCGTGATCGGGTTTGGCGTGACCGCGTATCTCGTCATGCTGCTGTACCGGCTGTTCCTCGACACGGGCGCGACGGTCGAGGGGGATGGGGAGGACGATGGGCGCGAGGGGGGGGAGCGATGACGGCCATCGGCCTGATGCTGGTGATCCCGTTGGCGGCGGCCGTGGCCATGCTCGTGCTCGGCGGCGACTCGCGCGCATCGAGGGCGGTGGCGCTGCTCTCCCCGGTGGCACAACTCTGCGCCGCGGTGTGCCTGCTGGCGCGGACGATGGGGAGCGGGTGGGTGGTCCTGCCCGCGGGTGGCTGGGCGGCGCCGCATGGTATCGCGCTGGCGGTGGACCCGCTTGCCGCGCTGATGCTGGTGGTCGCGGGCGTGACGGTATTGGCCGGGACGGCTTACTCGCTGGCGGAGACGGGCGTCGGGATGGGGCATCCGCTGCGGTTGCCGCTGATGCAGTTCCTGTCGGCGGGGATCAACCTGTCATTCTGCACGGCAGACCTCTTCAACCTATTCGTGGCGTTCGAGGTGCTGCTCATCGCGAGCTATGGGCTGCTGACGCTCGAGACCGGGGGCCGGGCGGCGCGTCATGCCTTCCCCTACGTCGCGCTAAACGCGTTTGGCAGCGTCCTCTTCTTCTGCGTGGCGGGGTTGGCCTACGCGAGGTTCGGCTCCCTGGGTTTCGCGGACATCGCGCGGCGGGCGGGCGAGATGCCGGGAGATCCGGGCGTCGCGGTAATCGCGGTGTTGCTGGCCTGCGTCTTCGGCCTGAAGGCGGGGCTTTTCCCGTTGTACTATTGGTTGCCGAGGAGCTATCCGATCCTGCCGGTGCCGCTGGCGGCGGTGTTCGCCGGGCTCCTGACCAAGGTGGGGGTGTACGCCCTGATCCGGCTTTTCGCCACGGTGATGCCCCACGACCTGGCGGGTATCCATGCCGCCATCGCGTGGGTCTCTGGGCTGACGATGCTATTGGGCGTGATCGGGGCCATATCGCGGAACTTCGTCCGGGGCATCTTGTCCTTCCACATCCTGAGCCAGGTGGCCTTCATGACGCTGGCGCTGGGCTTTTTCACCCCGCTCTCGATCGCGGCGGCGATCTTTTACATCGCGCATCACATCGTCGTGAAATCCTCGCTATTTCTGGTGGGTGGAGTGGCGGCCCGGCTTAACGGCAGCGACGATCTGAAGGTGATGGGGAATCTCTGGGTGGCGGCGCCGTGGCTGGGCGTGATCTTTCTGGCGCAGGCGCTATCGCTCGCGGGGCTGCCACCTTTGAGCGGATTCTGGGGCAAGTACGCCATCGCGGTGGTCGGCATTGGCAAGGGCGAATACCTGCTGGTGGGGGCGTCCCTGCTGGCCGGCGCGCTGACGCTCTTCAGCATGTTGAAGATCTGGCTGGCGGCGTTCTGGAGGATGGAAGGTGCGGTGGTGACGGGGGCTGGCGAGGGCAGGACGAGGGCCCTGACGTGGGTCTGCGCGGCGATGATGTCGCTGTCGGTCGGGATCGGGCTTTTCGCGGAGCCGGTGATGCGGGTGGCGCAGCGGGCGGCCGACGTGGCCTTAGACCCGGGGGGCCTTGCGGTGGCGATCGATGCGGCCGGCGGGAAGGGGGCGGCGCGATGAGGGTGTTCTTGCTCAATCTGGCGATCGCGCTGCTGTGGACCTTTTTGGATACGAAGCCCGCGCTGCCGGAGTTTCTATTTGGATTCGGCATGGGTTTTGTTTTGGTGTGGCTGGGGAGGGGTCTGTTTCCGGCATCCCGATACGTACCGCGGTCGTTGGCGTTCGTCGGTTTCGTCTGGGCCTTCGGGCGAGAGTTTCTCCGGTCGAATGCGGAGCTGGCGGCCGCGGCTCTGTTCCGGAGACCGGAGGACATCGAGTCGGGGTTCCTGGAATACGACACGTCGGGTCTGGGGGCGTGGGAGGTGCTGCTGCTGTCGCACTGCATCACGCTGACTCCCGGGACCACGACGGTGGAGATCTCCGGGGGAGGGGATCGGCTATTGCTGCACGCGTTTGACGCGAGCGATCCCGAGAGGGTGCGCCGCGACATCGACCGCTTGCTGCGCGAGCCGCTGCTGATGTGGACGCGGTGATGGAGACGATATTCCAGATTGCCCTGGGCGGGCTCGGGCTCGCGATCGTGCTGGCGCTGTTCCGCCTGCTGGCGGGGCCGACGATCATCGATCGGATGCTGGCATTCGATCTCATTGCGGTGGCCGGGGTGGGGATGATCGCGGTGATATCCGCGATGCGCGGGACCACGGTTTTTGTCGAGCTTGTCCTCGGGTATTCGCTGGTGGGATTTCTCGGGACGGTGGCCCTGACGCTGTACCTGCAACGGGGGCATCGGGGTGGAAGGTCCGGGGTGGAGAAGGGGGGCCGGGATGACTGAGGTGGCCGCAGGCGCGGCGATGCTGCTGGGTGTCGCCCTATTGGTGATTGCGAGCATCGGTCTGCTGCGCCTGCCGGACCCGCTGTGCCGGGCACATGCGGTGGCGAAGGCGGTGAGCCTTGGGATCTCGCTTATCCTGGTGGGCGCGTGGCTGGTGCTCGGGGCCGAGGAGGCGGGCCTCAAGCTGGGGTTGGCCATCGGTTTCCAGTTGGCGACGATACCGGTGGCGAGTCATCTGCTCTCCCGGGCGGCGTATCGGGGTGGCCTGGCGCGGGATCGCGCGGGGGAGGGGAAGGGGCGCGGTGGGCGGTGAGGTAGACATTTCGCCGCCCGAGGCGGGAGGGTTGTCTGCCATGCGGCGGCCCCGCGTGTGGCTGAGGCATCGGGGAGGGCAGACAGGAGCGTCTGCCTCACGATCCGTTCGCTCGACCGTCAGCGCCCGGGCCACACCGCCTCGTTGAGGACTTTGCCGGCGGTGTCGTGGTGGCGAAAGGCGATGCGGCTGCGGCTTTCGGGCAGGGGTTCGACGGTGACGGATAGGAAGCCGCCGATGACGTTGTGATAGCGGTGGTATTCGGGATTGAGTCCTGGGGAGCCGCCGGCGTGCTTGTCGGTGAGGGGACCGCAGGAGAACTCGTGGAGGCCGGTCCCGGGGTGGACGGAGTGGTATTGCCAGTGGCGGTCGCCGCAGACGATGAAGAAGTTGCTGGCGACGTTGTCGCGGAACCAGTGGCGCATCTCGTCACCCTCGTGCTGGAACGCGAGATTGGCGTGGTTATCGGCCTTGCTGGAGGGGCCGCGGTCCGGGCCGACGAGCGGCGTCGGACTGATGAGGACGCGCCATGAGGCGTCGCTCTCGAGCAGCGTGCGCTTGAGCCAGGCTTTCTGCTCCGCGCCCCAGATGGTCTTTTCGGGGCCATCGGGATAGGTGTTGGGGGAGCGGAAGTCGCGGCCCTCGACGAGCCAGATCTGGAGGGCCTGGCCCCAGCGGATGGTGCGGTGGGTCTTATCCCCCATGGGGACCTGCTCGCGGAAGGTGGCGAGGCCCTCCGGCCAGGTGAGGTTCCCGAGTTTGGCGCCGGGCCAGCAGTCGTTATCGACGGTGTCGTGGTCGTCCTTCTCCCAGTATCCCGCGCTGTCGAGGTGGAAGCGGATGACGTTCGGGAGGCTGTAGACGCGTTGCCAGTGGTGCCGTGCCATGGCGCGGCTGAAGGCGAAAGCGCCCCTGTGTCCGCTGTCGTAGTAGACCGTGTCGCCGGTCGGGACGATGAAATCGGGCGCGAGCGCACGCATGGAGGCGTACGAGCGGTAATCGCCGGTGGCGGCTTCTGGGGTCGGGGGAAGATCGGTCTTTTCGTAGTGCTGGCCGGTGATGACGACGAAGCGGACGCGGGCGTTTTCGCTTGGGGCGGGGGCGGTGCGGAATCGCCCTCGCAGGGTGCCGGGGTGCGGGGCTCCCTCGGGGGAGGATGTCTGCGTCTCGTAATAGTAGACGGTGTCGGGCTTCAGTCCGGTCAGGTGGAACTGGTGGGAACAGTCCGTCTCTGGGGACACGGTGGCCCAGTCGAGCCATGCGCTATCTGAAAGGTCCTCGGAGTCGGCATAGCGGGCGCGAACACGCCCGGGTGCGCCGGGGCAGTTGCCCTCGAGTCGCTCGGGAGAAATCCATGTTGGCCAGATCAAAGGCCCGGCCTTCTTCTTTTTCTTCCCCCCGCCCGTTGGTTCGGGGTCGTCGGGACGATCTTTGGGCAGGCCGGCGTCGTACGCCATCTGCCATTCGGGTGAACCGGGGATCAGGCCCGCGTGGCTACGGCAATCTGCGGCAGTGTGCCGCACCCAGAGGATCGCGGAGTCTTGGGTGACTTCGCCGACCTTGACGCCGGTGGCCTGGTGGGAATTCGCCGGTGGGGCCTGCGCGAGGGAGAGCGACGGGAGCAGGGTGATGAAGGTGACGACTGCGGATGGTCTCATGGCCGGATCCTCTGGGTGCGGGTGTGCGTGGGTGCGGGTGGATTCTGGCAGATGGGATGCGATTCGGGCAAGGGGTAGCCTATATCACGACCGAATTTTCGAGCGAGATCCCATCCGGCAGCCGCCGGACCACCGGCTTGGGAAGATGTTGCCGGAGCCGTGAGGCCTTGGCGGCCAAACGCTTACGCGTTCGGCTACGGGAAGCGATGCGGCAATTTTCGAGTTAGGGGGCCGGGATCCAGCGGATCTGTGCGGTCTTTGCATCGAACCAGAGGACGCCATCCGCGAAGGCGGTGGCATAGCGGTCGTCGGTGCGACCGTCGACGGGGCAGAGGGGCGGGGCATCGGGGAGGTAGTCGCGGGAGTGTGCGAGGATTGCGGCGAGCGCCCGGGCAAGCTGGATGGGTTCATCGGCAAGGTTTTGAAGCAGGACGGAATGGCCCGCGCCGACGCGGCGGACGAAAGGTCGGATGGCATCGGCGGATGGGCGAAACTCGATCGCCGGTGGCTCGGCGGTTGGGCCCGGCGCGGGTCTGGCGTCCTTCTGAACCCACTCGATGCGATGCACCATCAGGCCGAGGTCGCGGTCATCGGTGGATGCGTGGCGGGAGGGTTTCCATGTCTTGATGGAGAACTCCAGCCGTGCGATGGGTTCGGGGCCCACGACATCGGCGGGGACCTCGAAGGTGTCGGTGCCGGGTTGCGTCCTCTTGAGGTGTCCGATGACGCGGCCATTGAGACGGACCACGTTGTCTTCTGGTGATGCGCCCTTGGTGGAGTGTCCGGAGAGGTAGGCGTGCAGGCGAAGGGAGTGCGGGGCATTCGGGCGGGCGGGGAGATAGACGCCGGCACGGGCGCCGGTCCATCGGCGTTTGGGGGATGGCGCATCCTTCCACTCCGTGGCGTTCTCCGGGGAGTGCCAGTCGCCGAAGATCCATTCGCGGTCCTCGTCGGCGCCGACGTGGACGGACCAATGGTCTGGGGCTTGGCCGATGAGGCGCGGCTCGATGGGAACGGGGCGTGCGGGGTCGGTTTTTGCGAAGAGGCGATCGCGCCACGAGGTCTGATCGAAGAGGCGGGCGCCGATGGGTTCATCGCGGCGCGTTGCGCCGATGAGTATGCCGCCGGCGTTAACCCAGGACTCGATGGCCTCGGCGGCGCGTGGTTCCAGCGCGGGGCACTCTGTCATCACGAGCGTGCGGACGCCCTTCAGGGCGCCGTCCTCCACCGTGAGGCGCGTGACGATGTGATAATCGACGGTGTCGCGCAGGCGCCTGGCGTGCTCGTGCCATCGGGCGCGGGCGGGTCCATCGATGGCCCAACTTTCGCGCGAGGCATAGAGCGCGGCATTGATGCGGGGTTGCCGCGGCACGAGGTGGGCGATGTTGACGCGAAAAGAGGCCATCGCCTCCGGGTTGAGGACATTCGGTGCGTAGTCGTGGAGTTGCCGGGCACCCGAGGCGGTCGCGCCGTAGATCCGGGCGACGATGCCATCGGGGTTTACGGATGAGGCGGGCTCGAATCCGGCGAACGTGCCGTAGATGGACGTGGCGGTCGCGACCTCGCGGACGAGCGTGAAATTGTGGGCATAGTCGCTGCCCTCGTTCGTGATGCGGATCCCGGCGCGGTGGGGCGCGATGGCCTTGGCCTGTGCGGTGAAGTCGGCCCCCAAGACCGGATCACCCGCGCCACCGGTGCAGAGGTAAATGGCCGTGTTTGGAAAGTGCCTTCGGGTCGTCTCCACCCAGAAGGTCGACCAATCGGTCATGGCCTGCTGATACCACTCGGCCATGTCGTAGCGCGCGCGGTCGGAGGGGGACTTCTCGGGGAGGAAGGTGGTGATCTCGTCGAAGGACGCATGCTTGGCGCCCCACGCTCGATTCAGGGCGGCGATATCCGGGTACTTGCGGCGCATGGCGTCGCGGAACGCGGCGATCGCCAGGGGATCCCCGGCCCACCATCCGAGATGGTTGTGGTAGGGGCCTGTGAGTCGGCCGGTCCACCCGCCGTCGGCGTGTCCGGCGGGGTAGATGCTCTCGCCGAAGATCCCGGTGACGCCGAGCAGGACAGATTCGATGATGGCGGAGTCCCGATATCGGGAGGCAAAAGCGGCGAGGAACCTGTCGATGTGCGGGCGCAGCGCGGGGTTGAAGAGCGACTGCACCTTGCTCCATTCCCCGTGCTCGAGGCAGCGATAGTAGGCCGATTCGGGGCCCTGGTGAAACCACAGCGGTGTGGCGTATGCCGGTCCGGCGATGAGAAAGGGAACCCACTTCAGTCCGGCTTCGCGCAGGATGCGGACCTGCTCGTCCCACTTTCTCCAGTCCCACTCGCCTTGGCGCGCGGGCTCCACGCCCGCCCAATCGACGTAGCTCTCCACACTCGTGACGGAGATTGCGCGATAGAGTGCGGCCTCGAGGGGCCCGGCGTCATTGCCGAGGGTCAACTCCATGCCCGCGGGGCGGTCGACACGGATGGCCGAGAGCGCTTCGGCGTCGATCCCGGATGAGCGGTCACCGTAACCCTCGGGCCTGCGGTCGGACAACTCGATGCGGCGGATGGCGGCGCCCGGGGCATTGAGGCGAAGGTCGGCACCGTTGTTCTGGCCGCCGGCGAGGCGGGCGGACGGAAGAGCAAAGTGAACTCGTCGCCACTTTCCCGTGCCCGTCAGGAGCGCGGTGTCGGGCGACGCGGAGTATTTCGAGGCCAGGTTGGGTTTCGGGTCATCCCTGTCGTATTGGAGGCGCAGGAATGCGAATCCGCCATCAAAGACCTCGAAGGTGGCGTAGAGGTCGCGGGGCGCGGGTTTGCGCCAACCGGGGTCGTCGATGGAGACGTAGAGATACAGCGATCTGGCGCCCTGTAGTCGGCGGCAGGCTGTGGCGCCGACCGAGGCCGGCGCGTTCACACCATCGCCGCCGGACGGAACAGATAGGCCGGAGGCTCTGTTTGTGGGGCCCAGATCGATCCACAGGCTTGGGGAGGACGCGAGGGGTTGGGCGGCGGAAATCAGGGCAAGCGCTGGGGCAACGGCGACCCTGAAGGTTGAACGTGACACGCGGGATGGTCGTCACTTGCGTGGGTTGTGGCAACATCGAACCGCGGGTGGGTGTGGCCCGCACGCGCGGGCACCACCGGCAGCGAAAATGTAGCCGATGGCCTCGGGCGATTGGCGGCCAAACGCTGGCGCGTTCGGCCACGGGACGCGATGGGCAATTTTCGAGTCAGACGTCATGCCCCGCGCGACGGGGCTGACCTGATGTAGCGCGCGTCGTTTCATTGATGTGGAAACTTCTGGTGGGTCGCGGAGTGCCTAAAGGCACCACTACGAACATCCCGGAGGTCTTGGGCTCGTAGTGCCCCGCCAGAGGCGGGCAGGCGCCTTCAGGCGGCATTCGCATGACCGCTTAGTTCCGTTTTTCTTGTGGCACGCATCGGCGCGCACGGAACTTCGAAGTTTCAGGTCAGGCCCCGAAAAGCGCGACGAGGGCGAGCACCCCTGCGGCCGTGCAGAGGAAGGGGACCATGAACACCTTGGCCCATTGGAATTTGCCGTCGATGGAACTGCGGTCCATCACGAAACCGGCGACCTGCGTGCCGAGGAACAGGCCGATGCCGGTCGTGACGAGAATGATGAGGCCCTGCGCGGAGCCGCGGATGTCGGCGGGGGCCACGCGATTGACGTACATCTGGCCCGCGATGATGAAGAAGACATACGCCAGTCCGTGGAGGACCTGTCCGGCGACGAGGAGCCACTTGGGCCGGCCGATGACGTAGATCAGGTAGAGCAGCGCCCACGCGGCGGCGCCGACGACCAGGGTCCATTTCGGGCCGAGGTTGGAGAAGAGGAGCCCGAGCGCGAAGAGCGTGGCGATCGCCTGGGCCGCCTGGGCGATGGCCATGGTGGCGGGGACGTTCTTTTGCGAGATCCCGATATCCTGCAGGTACCGGGCGCTGCCGAGAAAGTAGAACTGCATCACGCCGGCGATAACTAGGGAGGCGAGGATGAAGACGGCGAAGTTGGGGTCGGACAACATGGAGACCGCCTTGAGCATGGGAACGCCTTCGGCGCCCGAGGGCGGCGTGGCGGGCTGGATGAGGCAGACGACGGTCATGGCGATGGAGAGGATCGCGGCAAGGATGAGGCAATCGCTGCCGTCGCCCTCGCCCTTGCGGAGGTTGCGCCAACCGGTGAGGGCGTAGCCGATGAGGGCCCACGCGACGGGCGCCCAGATGAAGATCCCGGGCGACTGCTTGTCGGGGTCGGTGAGGTGCGAGAACATCAGCGAATTCACCAGGGGGATGGTGGCGCCGTAAAACATCGAGTAGGCGAGCATGGCGCCAAAGAGGGGCCAGAAGCGCCTGATGCGGGCGGCGGAGAACAGGAGGACGGCCCCTGCGGCATGGCACGCGGCGAGGATCCATCCGGCATCCAGGTACCGGTCGGCGAGTTGCCCCGCGATGAGCGGCGAGATCATCGTGGCGAGGGGCAAGGTCGCGTAGATCCAGCCGGTCTGTTTGCCGCTCATCTTCAACGGGCCGAGCAGGCGCGCGGCGAGCACGGGCATCCACGCGCCCCAGACGGCGTATTCGAGGAACATCAGGGCGCTGAGGCGGAAATAGGGGATCTCATTCATGTGGGGCTCCTAGTGGCACGTTGGTGTGCGCGGCATCGCGCACCCCGGCAGGCTAGGCGGGCGAAGGGCTTGGGTCAATGCTCTGCGTGTGGCAGCGGCGCTGCGAGCAACTGACGGAATGTTCGGTCGCGGGATTCGCGATCTAGCGTTGCTCGGCCAAGCGACGTTGGAGCATGGCCAGGTGGAGGTCGGGTGGTTGGATCTTGCCGGGTCCGATGGTCTCGAGCCAGCGGCCGGCGGGATCCTTGATGTCCTTGCCGGAGATCTTGAGGCCGACGACGGTGATCCGGTCGGGACCGAGTTTCGAGGGCCAAGTCTGGGGTTCCCTGGTGCGAATGTTCCAGAAGGTCGCGCCGGCGGCTGTGTGGTTCCCGCGGTTGCCGCCGCCGCTGGAGGCGAAGAGGCGGGTTCCCCTGCCGGCGTCGATGTCGGTGAAGAGGTTCTCGTACGGCCCCCAGCGGTGATGATCCATATTAAAGTTAATGGCCGTGCCTTTGGAGGTCACATTTCCCTGCGAGATGCCGCTGACGGTGACGTCGTGATAGAACGTCGTGTCGATGGTGAAGCGGGTGCACAGGCCGTCGACGCCCTCGAGCGACACGCCGTGGTGGCCGGTCATTCCTTCGGGTCCCGTGCGCTTTTTGGTGGCGGTGAGGACGATGCCGTCGATGGTGCCGAAGACGCCTCGGAGGAACGGGCCGTTATCGACGTCGGTCATCTTCGTGTTCCGGATCCAACAGTGGGCGGCGTTCCTGATCTCGATGGGGTTGAAGCCTTTCTCCTTGAAATGGCCGGCGTAGGGTTCCTCGGGGCACTCGAAACCCATGTCCTCGATGCCCACCTCGGTGACGTCGGGGCGGAACTCGGAGACCGTGGGGCCCCACTCTTGGCGGACGTCGAAGCGGAGGGGGCGGTCGACCTCGATGGCGTTTGGGCGCGCGGAGCGGACCCGGAAGACCTGGTAGACCTTCTTGGGTGAGGAGCCCTTGATGCCGGAGGCGTTGCCCGCCTTGCCGCGGTAGAGGTAATCGACGAGGGTGCCCTCGCGCGTGTCGGTCATGTTGAGGATGACCTCATCGCCCTGGGAAAAGGAGTGCCCCTCGGCGATGAGGGTGTTGGAGCCGCGCGATGCCTGGCCGGTGACGGGGATGCCGGAACCGCTCGAGAGCGAGCGCCCGGCGACGGCAATCAGCCCGCCGCCCCACGACCACGCCGTCGTGGGCTGGCCGCCGTCGTTCTTGGTGGGCGACGGCTTGATCTCCTCAAGGCCGCGCGTGAAAACGATAATGGTCTTCTCGGGGCCCTCGCCGCGCAAGACGATGCCGCCCTTTCGGATCTCGATGATGTCCGAGATGAGGTATCGGCCCGCGGGCAAGAGGATCGCGCCATCCGTGGATCCGTCGATGGCCTTGCGGATCGCCTCCGTGTCGTCGGTCTTGCCGTCGCCCCTCGCGCCAAAATCCTTCGCGGAGGCAACCTGTTTGACGCGCGGGATCGGCTTCTCTCCACGCTGATACCCCGCGAATGAGAAATCTGGCAGCGGCCCATCCGGGCGCCATTTCTCTCCGCGCTGGCCCCACAGTTCAGAAACCTGCTGCGCGTGGGCCGGGGCGAACCCGGACAAGACGATGGCGAGCGCGTGGGCGATGGCCTGCATCCGGTGCATTCGGGCAAATGGCATGTTTGATCCTAGCAGCCTGTCGGACTTCGCCAAGTCCGACAGCCCCCTAGCCTGCATATTTCACGCGCATGCGCGAAATATGCAGGCTCAAAGGAAAACCGCGCTCTGAAATACGGGTCCCCGATCGGTTTTCGGCGCTAGAAATGCGGCCAACAGTTTGTGATTTCGAAAAATGGTGTTTGGGAGCGCTCGTCTCCATCCCAACCTGTTGCTATCGCGCGGTTTTCCCAGGGCCCGGACACTTCACAGCCCGCAGGGCTGTGAAATGTCCGGGCTAGCGGGGAACTGGCCGGATGCCAACGCGCGCGGCATCCGGGGGGTTCGCTCGATTCCGGTAGTCCCTGGGACTGCAGCCGAAGCGCAGGCGGAAGCGGGTGGCGAAGTACTGGCTTGAGCCGAAGCCGGCGGCGAGCGCGATCTCGGTGATGGGACGCAGGGGCCGGGCGCGGAGGAGGCGTGCGGCATGGTCCAGCCGGGCGCGGTTGAGGTGTTCCACGGGCGACGTGTTCGTGATGGCGTGGCAGTGTTCCGTGAAAGCGGTGACGCCCATGCCGCAGTGGCGGGCCATGCCGGCGAGGGTCCAGGGTTCCTCGAGCGCGACGGGATTGGACTCGAGATCGCGCAGGAAGAGTTCGACGGTGCGGCGCCGCGAGGTGAGGGCGGGGTCGTGCTCTCGCTGCTGGGCGCGCAGGGCGTCGAGGATGGCAAGCAGCAACTGGTTGAGGTGGATGACGGCGCGCGAGAAGGCGCCCGGCGATGCGATGTCCGTGATGCACGGGGCGAGGCCGCGGAAGGCGGCGACGATCTCGCGCGTCGCCGACCAGACGGGGTGCTCGCAGCCCCGGAGCTTGCGGGTCAACTCGGCGAGATCGGCATCGGCGAGGAGTATCCATCGCGGCCATCGCCACTCCTGGTTGGGGCGCCGGACCCCGACATCGAGGATCAGCCAGTAGAGTCGCCCGGGGCCGATGTTCGGGTCGCCGAGGGTGTGGAGCTGCCAAGGGCGCGTGACGGTGAAGTGGCGTGCGCGGAGGGGGTGACGTCGGCCATCGACGGTGAAGGTCATGCTTCCGGTCTCGAGGAATACGATCTCGATGCCCTCGTTGCGGTGGGGCTCGAGGCCCCAGTCCTGTGGGCCACGCGCATCCCAGAAACCGAGGCTGCTGAGGCCGGGCAGCGCGCCGTGGGCCAGGGAGGTGCCCGGATAGTGGCCGTGGGTGAGGGCGTGGAACTCGATCATTCCCCGCTCGATGGCGCGACGCTGGGGGACGCACCGGTCGATGCCGTAGGCCGCGCGCCCGACGCGATAGATCGGCGCTGGGCCGGTTCTCACGGATGTTTGATATTCTTCGGCGAAGGGAAGTGCAAGACAGAATGGCGGCGGCCATATACGGTGCTGATATGAGATCGTGTGTGGCAGCAGCGTTTCTAATGTGCGTGGGGATGGTGGGCCGGGGCGCTGGGGCGGAGGGGGCGCCGACGGCGCCGGGTGCCCCGGCCGATGCCATCAGGGCGTGGCAAGACCTGCGTTTTGGGATGTTTATCCATTGGGGACCGGTGAGCCTGACGGGACACGAGATCGGATGGTCGCGCGGCAGGGAGACGCCGATCGAGGAGTACGACGCGCTGTACAAGCGATTCAACCCGACGGATTTCGTGGCGGCGGATTGGGTCGCGGCGGCGAACGCCGCGGGGATGAGGTACGTGGTGTTCACGACGAAGCACCACGACGGTTTCTGCATGTGGGACACGAAGCAGACGGATTACAACATCATGCGCTCCGCATTCGGGCGCGATGTCGTGAAGGAGCTGGCGGCGGCCTGCCGCGATGGCGGGATCCGATTCGGGACGTATTACTCGACCTGCGACTGGTGGCATAAGGACTTCCCCCTGGGCAGCCCCGGCGGAAAGTCAAAGAAGGAGGGGGCGGACCTGGATGCGTATGTGCGCTACCTGCGGTCGCAGGTCACGGAGCTGGTGAAGGGGTACGGGCCGCTGGTGACGCTCTGGTTCGACGTGCCCCAGCTGGTCGGCCCGGAGCACGGCATCGAGACGATCAGGATGCTGCGGGCGCTGCAGCCAGACCTGGTGATCAACAATCGGGCCTACAGCCGCGGCTCTGGCCCGCCCGTGGGGGACTATGAGACGCCGGAGCAGCGGATCGGGACCTTCAATAGCGAGCGCCCGTGGGAGACGTGCATGACGATCTGCCACCAGTGGGCATGGAAGCCCGAGGATAAAATGAAAACGTTGGAGGAGTGCCTGCACGCGCTGGTGCGGACGGTCGGGGGCGACGGAAATTTCCTTTTCAACGTGGGGCCGATGCCGGACGGGCGCATCGAACCGCGGCAGGTGGATCGGCTGAAGGAGATGGGGGATTGGGTGAAGCCCCGTGGGGCTAGCCTCTACGCGACGCGGGGGGGACCGTTCAAGCCGGGGCCGTGGGGGGCCTCGACACGGCAGGGGAACCGGATCTTCCTGCACGTGCTGAAGTGGCCAGAGTCGGGCGACCTGCTCTTGCCGGCGCTACCGCTGGCGGTGAAATCGGCGTCGCTATCGGGCGCGCCGGGCGGGGGCCCGGTGGTGGTGAAGGCCGGGAGCGACGGATTGCGCGTCGCCGTCCCGGAGGGGCAGCGCGATCCGATCGACACCGTCATCGCGCTGGAGATGGATGGGGACGCGATGGGGATTGCGCCGATCCCGACGACCGAGCCGTCGCTATCGCAGGGCGCCAAGGCGAGGGCGTCGGGCATTTACAAGCAGGACTGGCATTTCAGGGCGGAGAGCGCGGTGGACGGGGATGAGAACACGCGCTGGGCGACCGACGCGGGGACCAAGTCGGCGTGGCTCGAGATCGACTTGGAGTCGGAGAAGGAGTTTTCCCGGGCCAGGATACTGGAGTGGAAGGGCGACCCGGGGCGGATCCGGGCATTCGAGATCAGGGTGCCGGAGGGATCCGGATGGAAGACGGTGGCGCGCGGCGATTCCTGCGCGAAGGAGCTGCGATTTGATGCGGTCAGGGCGAAGAAGGTCCGACTCGCGATTCTGGATGCGAAGGACGGCCCGACGATCTGCGAGTTCGAGGTGCTGAAGTGAGGGTGTCATGACACCGCGCGAGAGGGTGCTGGCGGCGATCGACCATCGGGAGCCGGACCGGGTGCCGGTGGACCTTGGCTCGACCCCGAGCTCCGGGATCTCTGCGATGGCCTACGGGAAATTGAAGCGGCGCCTGGGCATCGGCGGCGGGCACACGAGGATCTATGACGTCGTCCAGCAACTCGCGCAGCCGGAGGATGCGGTGTTGGACCGATTTGGCATCGACGTGGTGGACGTGGGCCGGACGTTCAATGTGGCCGACGCCGATTGGTACGACACGACGGTGGCGGACGGGCAGGGCGCGCAGTATCCCGCATGGTTTCGGCCGATCAGAAACGCGGATGGCTCCTTTTCCGCAACGCACCCGGACGGGAGCGTGATCGCGAGGATGCCCGCGGGGGGCGCCTTTTTCGACCAGACCGCCTACCCGTGGATAGACGGGTATCCCTCGGACATCCGCGGCGCGCTGCCCGACGCCTGGGGGCGCGTGCTCTGGGCGGCCTTTGCGCACAGCCCCTGGGATCACGCCGGGGAGGCGGATTTTTGGGAGGCGCTCCGCGCGCGGGCGCTGGAGCTGCGGCGGACGAGCGACCGCGCCATCATGATCGTGTGCGGATGCAACCTATTCGAGTGGGGGACATTCCTGCGGCGCCTGGATAACTTCCTGATGGACTTGTACGAGGAGGCGTCGAGCGTGGAGGCGCTCCTGGATGCCCTGATGGAGCGACACCTTGCGGCGCTGGAGAGGGTGTGCCATGCGGTCGGGGACGTGTGCGATATCCTTCGATTCGGGGATGACCTGGGGCTGGACAGCGGGCCATTCATGCCGCCGGAGATCTACCGGAGGTTCTTCAAGCCGCGGCACGCCAAGCTGTGCGAGTTTGTCCACGCGCACAGTGCGATGAGGACCTTCCTGCATTGCTGCGGCTCGATTCACGCGCTGTTGCCAGATCTGATCGATGCGGGTTTCGAGGTCATCAATCCGGTGCAGACCAACTGCCGCGACATGGAGCCCGAGCGGCTGAAGCGAGAATTTGGGAGGGATATCTGCTTCTGGGGAGGCGGGTGCGACACGCGCACCGTGCTCAACCGTGGCACGCCGGAGCAGGTGCGCGCGCACGTGCGAGAGCGCCTCGAGATTTTCGCGCCGGGCGGGGGGTTCGTATTCAACACCATACACAACATCCTGCCGGAGGTGCCCGCGGAGAACATCATGGCGATGTACGAGGCGGTCGAGGCTTTCGGGGGCGCGTGAGGAGGGCAAGGTCATGAGGCGATATGGGATGGTGATTGGCGTCCGGGCCGAAAGGCTCGAGGAATACAGGCGGCTGCACGCCGCGGTTTGGCCGGGGGTCCTCGCGAAGATCAAGGACTGCCATATCCAGAACTACTCCATCTACCTCAGGCGCCTGCCGGACGGGAACCACTATCTGT
>JADLBR010000266.1 GCA_020847615.1 Verrucomicrobiia bacterium | reverse complement strand
CCGCGCAGCCGAACGGTGAGGGTTTCGTTCGCTGCCTCCGGACGGCGGAAGGCCTGCACGACGCCCTCGTTCAAATCGGCGCGGTGGAACTGCCACGCGATCCACGAGGTCGTGTCTAGGCTGTAGGGCGTGAGCGGGTAGTAGTCGCCGAGCAGCAGCGGGCCGATGCGGCGCGCTTCGGTGTAGCCGCGAATCGTGCCAATGCGCTTGTTCTCGTCCTTGGTCCAGTCCCCCGCCGAGATCATTCCAAAGCCGGTGACGCAGTAGCTGCGCACGGCGTAGCGATCCGTGAAGAATGGCACGCCCGCGCCCTGCCACGGCAGCCATGAAGAGAGTCCGTATGTCTGCGCCTGATTTCCCTCGACCTGCAATGGCTCCTTCGCGAAGGCCGTGACCGACCAGTCGCTGCGCAATAGCGGCACCGCGCGGCGCATCGTTTCGAGATCGTTGCGCCGCCCGCCGGAGGCGCAGGAATCGATGCGCAAATGCGGGTTGCGGCGGCGCAGCTCGTCCCAGAACGCGAGGTGGCCCTGCACGTGGAGGTTCTCGGTGATGCCCTGGCGGTCGGGCGCGTCGTGATTTCGCCATGCGGTGCCGTAGTTCCCTCCGTTCAGGTCCTCGCGATACCAGTCGAGTCCCTGCGATTTCACCATGCCGTCGATGTGCCCGATGAGCCATCTCAGCGCGGCGGGATCGCCGAGGTTGAGCACGGAGCCGGCGCTGTTGCCGGGCAGGAGCCATTCGGGATGGTTTTTGCCCAACCAGGAATTCGGATCGCCCACGCGCTCGGGCTCGAACCACAGCAAGAATTGCATGCCGTTCGCGCGCACCCTGTCGCTGAATGGCCTGAAGCCCTGCGGGTATTTCGCGGGATCGATTTCCCACGTGCCGGTATTCAGCCAGATTTTTTTCGGATCGGTAAATGGGCCGCCTGCGCTGGGATACCAGGTGTTGGCGCCCCCCGCGTCGCGCCAGCAGATGTCCGGCTTGATGCCGGCGTCGAGATACGCCTGTACCCCAGGCCATGACGCCAACGAGCCATTCACCTGGATCTGCGTGATGGGCGGCTGTGGCTCGCCGCCGACCCGCGGCAACACGTGTGCCACGTACCACGAGCGCCAGAGGTTTTGCGCGCGCACCACGTCCTCGCCCTTCCAGAATAGCAGCGTCATGGAAGGCGCACGGATCTCCTCGCCCGGCCTAAGCACGAGATGCGTGAGCTGCTGGCCCGTTTTCACGCGCAGGCCACGTTCCTGATCGCGCGCAAACGTCGCCTCCCACTGCCCGGGCCAACCGACCGCAAGAATCACGCCGCCGCCGGGCCTTTGCAGATTCCAATAAGGCCAGCCGTCCGGCCCATCCGACGATTTGCCCGACACCTTCTCACCCGCGACCGGCGGCGAACACCGCTTCACCGCGCCCGGCCCCAGCGTGAGCGCATACGGGCGAAAGCTCTCCGGAAGGCAGGAATCACCACGGACGCCGTGCAGCACAAACTCGCCGGCCTCCTCGCGATCGAAGTCCGCGTCGAGCCCTTGGATGTTTTCAATGATGGCCGTGTCCGCCTTGCCCGTGTTCTTCAGCCACAGTGTCCACTCGACGACAGGGAAGCCCCCGTACTCGACCACGTCGAGGCGCACCTGCAAACCGGACGTTCCTTCCGTCCATGTGCGCGTGCGCTTGCAACGGCCCGCATCGAGTTCATGAGTTACATCGGAGCGTCGCCAATCACGCATCAGCTCACGGGCCATCTGGCCACCGATCACGAAGTTGAACGGGACTTTCGCGCTGTCGGGGAAGAGGTTGCTCTGCGCCCATTGCTTTGCGATGGAGCTCTCGTGCGAAGTCGGAGTCGCGGCGCGCGGCGCGGTGAGCGGCGCGAACAGCAAGGCGCTGAGAAGTGGGAGGGCAGGTTTCATGGCTGTTTCATGGAATGGCCAGGTCGAGGAAGACAATCTTGGCCGGGTCGCCTTCCTGCAAGGTCACTTCGATCTGGTTGGCACCATCCTTTGGCAATCCGGGTGGCACGAGCCACGCGCGGTGCTGTTCGGGGCCGCCTAGCAGCGCGGGATACGGGTTCGCATACGGCTCGGAGCGATCGGGCGTCTCGGCGAGTTCCTGGCCGTTGACGCGGCAACCCCAGCGGCTGTTTCCCAAGTCCTCCGGCGACTGGATGCGCAGGCGGCCGGGCTGGGTCCAGCCGCCGCTCGGCGGGGCCATGTCGAGTGTCACGCGGTGGGTGTCGCCGGATTGGAAAGTCTTCGGTAGCGGATGAACTGGCGACGCCGTGAACCATAGCTCGCCCACGAAGTAATGTTGCGGCTGCCGCGCCAGCCACCCGCGGTCACCGAGGTGCTTGAACACTTCGAACGGCGGCTCGCTGAACGGGCCGCGCGCGCCCGTCCCGTGTTCGCGGTAATAGACGAAGTTGAACGCGCTCACGCCGTCGAGTCCGCGCGCGTAGGCCACGTGGGCCGTCGTGTAGAACTGTGCCGGGGTCGTGCGGCGGAAGGAAAAGTTGTCGTAGCCGCCTTTCACGCCGACCACCGGGCCGACGCGCGTGGTGTGGCACATCTCGACGTAGAGCGCCGCGCCGGGCACTTGTTGGCGGATCGCCGCGAGGTCGCCTCCCTGCGCGGTGAAGTAGAAGTAGGAGAGGTTCACCATGTCCACGCCCGCGCGGACCCACGCGGCCAGATCAATCCCCATCGCATCGTAGACCGCCACAAACGCCGGCACGCGCACGCACAGCCAGCGCCGCTGGCCCACCGGCGCGGTGGTGTCGAGAATGCGGCGCACCTTTCCGACGAATTCGCCCATGATGGCGACGCGCTGCTCGCGGGTCGTCGCCTTCGCGTCGAAAAACTTCGGGAACCGCATAAAGTCGAGTTCGAAGCCGGCCAGCCGATACTGCCGGCAGATCTCCTCGATCAGGCGCAGCTTATACTCGCGCACCTGCGGGATGGCCCAATTCAGATGCCGGTCGCTCCACTTGCTGACATCGGTGCCGAGCCGCCATTCGGGATGCTCGACGTGCAATGGCGCGAGCGTGGCCCAGGCGGTTTCGTTCCGCGGTCCTTTGGGGCCGAGCAACATCTCGTGGCCGTGGCAATCGTTCATCCGCAGCGAGACAAACGGCGCGAGCTTCTTCTCGCGGCAGCGCTCCGCGAACACCCCGACCATGTCGCCGCCCGTCGCCATGTATTCGGCCCAGCCGCCCTTGGGCATGGGCGACCCGAAGCGTTCCTGCATGAACTTCACGTGTTCGCTGAACGGATAGACCTGGCTTCTCCACCACGGCACGTAGCCGAACCCCGGCTGGAGCATGTGGGCCTCGATGCCCGTCCCCGCCGTCTCGTCCACCGCACCCTCGATCATCTGCGGGCCAAACGGCGGGGTTCGTCCCTCCGCCGTGGCCGGCGCTTCCAATTCGAGCGGCTCGCCCTTGTGATAGGGGCTGACGCAGACCAGCGTGTGAGTCGTGTCGTCGCTGTAAAGGACTCGGAACGGCGCTTTCGTGGGCGGGGCATTCGAATCCGCAGTCACGGCGACCAGCGTCGCAAGCATCAATGCGACGAGGAGTGTGAGGATGTGCTTCATGGGATTCGGCTCTCTTAGCTATATTTCAAGTTTCGCTGCCATGGCTTCGATCTCGCTCATCTTGAACCGCACGCTGATGATGGAACACCCCACGTCCTCTTGGCGGTAGGTGGTGTAGGTGGTGGCGACGATGGTGCCGTCGGGCAGGAGGTGGATCCCGGGGTAGAAGCCGTCTTTGAAGGTCTTCAGCAGGCTGACGCGATATTGGCCGGGCTTGCCTTGCTTGATGTCGTCGTAGGTGCCGATCCAGGCGATGAAGCCCTTGTCCTTGGCGTTCGGCGAGGCGTTGCGGAAGACGATGACGAGCCGACCGTCGGGGAGACGGATGCCGTGGTGCCGATCCCCCGTGAGTCCCCACGGCGCGTCCACGGCCCGCGACCACGTTTTTCCTTCGTCGTGGCTGAACATGACGAGGCTGGTGCCGCTGCGGCGGTTCTCGCGCAGTATGCAACAGAGTTCGTCGCCATCGGGCGAGCGGAAGACATAGGGCTCGCAGGGATCTTTGCCGTCGAGCTTCGTGCCGTCGCAGGCCATCACCGGCTCCGACCACGTGAAGCCGCCGTCGCTGGTGATGGATTGGAGCACTTGCAGGCTCGCGTCCTTGCCGCCTACGCCGCGATGGAACATCCCGAGATGCGAGCCGTCTTTCAGCCGCACGATGCTGGAGAAGGTCATGACATTGCGGAAGGGATCCTCTTTCCCGATCACGCCGAGCGGCGGTTCCTCGCGCCACGTCCTGCCATCATCCTCGCTGACGATGCGGGGCATGTAGCCCTGGTGGCGGCCTGCGATGGGTTTCGGGTTTTCCTTGTCGGTCAAGGTGCGCGCGGCAAACACCCACAGCCGCTCTTTGCCCCGCGGATCGGTGAGGCGGTAGATGCTGGGACAGTTGCGAAAGTTCACATAGTTCGGCGGCAGCTCGTCGTCCATGCGCGTCCACGTCAGCCCTGCATCATCGCTGCGCGCCATCGGCCCCGCGTGCCCGCCGTGGCCGATGTTCCAGACGCAAAAGATCGTCTTGTTGTCCGCCAGCATCGCCGTCGTCGGATGCGCGCAATAGGCGCCCGGCTCCGGCGAACCGCGCGCGATGACGATCTGCCGCTTTGTGTCTTCCGAAATGTCGATGTGCTTCAATGCCTCGCGGTGCTGCTCCCATAGCGCCTTCTTTTCAGCGGACGCGGATTCCCAGGCACGCTTCGCGGCCTTGGTGGCATTGGCGACTTCGGGTTTCGCTTGAGCAACGGCCGCCAGCGGCGCGAGCAGCAGGGCGGTGACGAGTGCGGGGATGTGTTTCATTGTCGCTTCTCGTTACCGACTCACTTTTGGAGCAGGAGCAGCTCGGGTTTCAGGTTCAACTTGAGGAACGGCCCGGCGTCGGTCGCCGCACCGCTTCGCGGGATATCGAAGAAGTCTCTGGTAATCGTCCCAAGCCGTGGGCACTCCAGCGTCGGGAGCAGCCCGCGAAGCGTCCAGTCGCAGGGAGAAAATTCCAACGTGGCCACGACCGCTTGGCTATGCGGATCGAAGCGGGTCTTTTTCTGCCAGGAAACCAGATCAAACGGCACGCCGGAGGAGGGGTTGATGAACAGGTTGCAGTCCGAGTCGTTGTCCATGTCGGCAGGGATTCTTGGTCCGCGCGATTCGAACCCGTAGAACACATTGCCGACCAAGCGGTTGTGGTCCGAGGACGACATCCGTTTGGTCTCGTGGTCGACCATCCGCCCCTTGGCTGTGGGACGCGCCAAATCAATGCGCACGGGCAGCCCTTGACATCTGCCGACAAGGTTGTGGGCGATAGTAGCGTTGCCGGTATGCTGCAACAGGATGCCGTCGCCTTTGCCGCCCCAGAAGACGTTGTGGTCAATGAGAGTGGGCCCATAGGATGCCTCCAGGTAAAACGCCGCCATGTCGGCGCCGGCCACGACGTTCTGCGTGATGCGCGTATTGTGGATGCTGTGATCCACCCACAGCCCGTGACACTCCACCGTGCCGCAGATGATGTTCCGCCGGACAAGGCAATGCTTCAGGTAGTGCAGTTTCATCCCGCCTGCTTCGAGCAGCGAGCGCACCTTGTGCCAGCCGCAACCGACGGACTCGTTATCCTCCACTAAACCACCGATCAGTCCCAGTCCCGACAGCGAGCAAGCGCCGCATTCGAGAAACGTGTTGCCGCGCACGATGTGTCCCACGCCCCCAAGTTTGGGCGTGTCCGCCGGCACTTCCCACGGCAGGAAGGTCCGGCGCCGCCCGCAGTCCATTCCCAGCCCGTTGACTTCGCGAACGACATTGTTCTCAAAAATCCAATGATGCCCCTGGTTCGCGGAGATCGCGCCGCGCTGCGGCACGGGAAAGCCGTTCGCTACTCGCTCGGCGGTAAAGCCTGCCACGCGGACAAAGCCCAGCCCCGGCTGTTCGGGCGAGAAAGCGAAGGGCCGGGTGGTGACTTCCCAAGCCGCCGCCGCAGGCTGCCTGTCGGCGAACGGGCGGAGGTGCAGACGCCGCCCTCCCGGCTCGACCCAATACGAGCCGTCGGCCTGCGCCAGATCCGCGTAAAGCACCACCTGCTTCAGCCGGCGGCCGTCCTGAAAGATCAGCCCCTGGGGCAGCGTGAACGGCGGCTTCAGCCAGCCGTGATTCCTGGCCATGCTCGGCAGCCCCTCTGTCATGTTGGTGCTGATGTTCCGCTCGGCGAACGGATTGTAGCTCGCAAACAACGACGTCGGCAGTTCCGCCATCCAGGCCTTGGCAACCGGCGCCTGCCCGTCCAAGACGGATGGCGTCCACCTGCCCGCAAGCGGGTCGGAACCGGAGATGATCACCTCTTCGCCGGGTGCCGCCTGATAAGCGATCATATGCAAGGGACTCGTTCCGCCACGGGCCGGACGGACCCATTCGCGATAGAGTCCCTGCTTGACGATCACGCGGTCGCCCGGTTCCAACACTTTGGCCGCCTGTCCGATGGTCTTCCATGGCCGGTCCTCGCTGCCCGGATTGTCGTCCGAGGCTTGTGGATGCCGCTGGGCCACGAAGAACGTCCGCCGTGGCTGGACCGGCTGGAACGGTTCCCACGTCCTGAATTCGCTGCCGTCCGGCAGCAGCACCGGCGGGGTGAGACTGCGCAGAGGCAGCGGTTGCCCGGAGCCCGCCGCCACGGCGGTCCAAGCCGCATTGGAATCATTGAAGAGATTGCAACGCGTCCATTCGGCCGAGCCGGGAACCGGCGTGACAATCTCAGCGGCGTACAACGCGGCCAGCGGCGCGAGAAGCAGGGAGGCGAGAAGGGTGAGGGTGGGTTTCATGGCTGCTCCCATTTGCTGAAATCGGTAACGGCGTTGAGGCTGCTGTAGCCGACATGGGTGATTTGTTGTAGCCGGCGCTTCAGCTTCGTTCCGAGGCGCTGGCCGGCGGCTTCAAGGACGATCTGCCCGTTGGCGAGGTCCACACGGATGGTCAACTCCAGCGGTTGCGCGGCGGCGGTGAAAGGCTGCGCGGTGCGGCCGGCGACTTGCAAAGGGCCTTCGATGATGGCGAGGTTCTTCTGGCCACCGAAGAAGGCGCCAACGTGGATTTGGTCTCTCTCTGCCGGGCCGTCGCCGAGGACGAGGAAACCGTTTTCGTGATGTTTGGGGAAGGCATGGCCGGGCGCGCTGGCGCAACGGACTTTGAAGGTCATGGCGCCGGTAAGCGGCTGTTCGAGCCGCTTGAGCGCAAAGCCGGCTTGCTTCGGCTCGGCACGAAGACGATAGCCGGTGTCGAGCTTCTCGACGCGGGCGTTGGCAACGACAGCGAAGTCGGCTTGAGCGTCCGCAGTGGCGGGCACGACAGCCTGACCGGCAGGCTTCGGGCGCGGCATGTTGGCGCCGGTCTCCTTGCGCCAGGCGTCGAGGCGGGCGCGGAGGTCTTTGACGCGCTCAGGTTGCTGCGCGGCGAGGTCGGTCTTTTCGCCAAGGTCGGTGCCGAGGTTGAATAGCTCGACGCTATCGTCCTCGATCCAGTGGACGAGTTTCCAGTCGCCGACACGCACACTGCTGTTCGGGCCGCTGCCGTGGTTGCCGTAGTGCGGGAAGTGCCAGAAGAGGGCGTCATGCACAGGTTTCGTTTCGCCACGGAGGAGCGAGACGAAGCTGACGCCATCTTTGTGGAGGTCTGGTTTTGCCGGCAGTCCGCAGACCTCGAGCACCGTAGGCAGGATGTCGGTGTTCATCACCGGCACGTCGCAGGTGCTGCCGGGCTTGGTGACGCCGGGCCATTTGACGATCCACGGTTCGCGCACGCCGCCCTCGTAGAGCCAGCCTTTGCCGCCGCGCAACGGGCGGTTGCTGGTCACGCTGTGTCCGCCGTTGTCGCTCGTGAAAAGGATCAGCGTGTCGTCGCCGATGCCGAGTTCGGCAAGCCTGGCCATGAGACGACCGACGTTGGTGTCCATCGTCTCGATCATCGCCGCGTAAATGGGATTGACCTGCTGCTCAGGCATCTGCGGTGTGCCGCCGCCGTGGGCGCGGTTGTCCTCGGTGAAGCGGGGTGTTTTCGGCACGGGTGGCAGACCGAGGCGTGCGGCTTTCGCCTCGTATTTCTTCACCAGTTCCGGCTTGGCCATGATCGGCGTATGCACGTCGTAGAAAGCCAGGTAGAGGAAGAAGGGCTGGCCCGTCTTGCGTCGCCCGATGAGTTTCATCGCCTCGCTGGTGAGGCGATCGCAGAGGTGCTCGCCCTCTTTGCCGCCCTCGACGAGACCCGGCACGGGGCTGCCATGGTAACGTTTCGCGGCCTCGGACTGGTCGTGACCATAGGGCCAGAAGAAGCTGGTGGGCGCGCCGCTGTGGTTTCCCGCAATGTTGACCTCGAATCCCTGGTCCTCTGGAAAGAAGCCCCTCTCGCCGAGATGCCACTTGCCGACGTGCCACGTGGCGTAGCCCGCATCGCGGAGCACTTCCGCCAGGGTCACTTCCTCCAGCGGCAGCTCCATTTTCATCTCGGCGGGAAGCAGCTTGCCGCTCTTGCCATTGCTCGGGATGTAGTCGGTGATCTTCAACCGCGCCGGGCATCGTCCTGTCATGATCGCCGCGCGCGAAGGCGAGCAATACGGGCTCGAAGAATACGCCTGCGTGAAGCGCATTCCCTCAGCCGCGAGCCGGTCGAGGTTCGGTGACTCATGGAACTTGCTGCCGTAGCACGACAGATCCGCCCAGCCGAGGTCGTCGGCGAGGATGACAATGATGTTGGGCTTCTGCTTCGGAGCATCGGCTGCAAGCAGCGCGGCCAGCGGCGCCAGCAGCAGGGCGGTGAGGAGTGTGAGTGATTTCATGGTTGGTTCGGGATGGTTTTGCGTGATGGGGTGCCGTGGCCGAACTCGGATCCGTTGCGATGCGGACGACCCAAGTGGGCGTCAGGGTTCAAACACCGTTGCCGCAATATGACCTTGGGGGTTGTCTTTGGTGGCCCAGTAATAGATGACCACGAGATGGTTTTCATGGTTCGTCACCAGCCGGGGATATCCCATATCCGACGTGTTGTCTTCGCCCCGTTGAAAATCGTCACGAGCTACCAGTTCGTCGCCCCAGGTCCTGCCGCCATCGGAGCTCATCCGCGCCTTGATCTGTGCCGTCCTCCGGTCGCCATAGGCACAGGCAATCCTGCCGTCTTTCAGCGCCACCAAAGCCGGAGGATTTCCGTTCTGCATCGCGCCGCCGGTTTCACCCACACGGCTCAGGAAGCTCCAGGTTTTTCCGTTATCTGCAGAACCATAAGCATCCACATGTCCGGCCATGAAAGCCTCGCCCGTGGCGTCACGTTCGACCCGGTTGCAACGCAAGGTGGCGACGATGGAGCCATCCTTCAGACGGCATACCGCAGGCATGACGGCGCGGTTTTTACTGCTAAGCGGCGCGATCCAGGAGACAAAGTGGAATGTCTTCCCGCCATCGGTGGTTTCCGCGACGTAGGATTTGTCCCACTGGTCCACCCACTGGGAGGTTTTGCCTCCATCGACCGTGCCGGTTGCTTGTCCATTCACCTTTTTGAAATTCTTGGGGCGGGCTGACATGAAGATCAGACAGGATTGGGGGCCAGTCACCAGATAGCCGGTGCGGGAGGTGCAATCCGTGCCTGCAAGATTCGGGTCTTCCATCAGACCGTTGAAACGATTAGGGCCACGCCAGTTCTTGCCCTTGTCATCCGAAACAAAGAAGGATCCCACCTTGTCAGTGTGCCCATGATGAGCGTCTCCCATCAGCTTCATGGCAAAACCCGGGGCTACAAAGTTGATCTCTCCCGGCGATGGGACGGCCGGGCCGCTATTCCCAGCGTAATTTGCCGGTTCTTCCGAGCTCCATGTCATTCCGCCGTCGGTGCTTCGTGCCAGCAGGTTTTTGCGGTCCGTTTTTCCGATGTTGTGGCCCTCTTGTTCCACAAACGGTCCTTTGGTGAAGCCAACCAGGATTTCTTTTCCATCGTTCCACGTCCAAGCGCCGTTGTTGGCAGGCCAGCCTGCAAACGAGCCCGGCTCGGCGAAGACAACGACGTTTTTTGCACCTTGGGGCGTGGGCCGGTTGGTGGCATTCCCAGCGGACGGCTCCGCAGCGAGCAGCAGGGCAGTGAGGAGAGTGAGGGTGTGTTTCATGTTCGTTCTTCGGTCAGTTCCTGTGTGTGGCCTGCTCATTGGCAGAACTCATTGTAGACCTCATGACCCGGCCGGATCGAGCCCTCGGGTTCGATGAAGGCCATATACATCGTCTGCCATTTGCGGCCCGGAACCGGACGGTGCAGATCGGCGACGGGCGAATGGTGCAGCGCGTGCGGCAGGAAACCGATGCCGGCTTGCTTCAGCAAGCCCAATTCATGGCGGATATACTTTACGCGGGTTTCGTCGCTGTTTGTCCCCCAGCAACATTCGGTGGCGATAGCGGGTTTGCCGAGCCGTTTGAGGTGCTCGACCATCTTCGCGAAGTTCTCCGCGTGCTTGTCCGCCGGGATATTGGGAATCCAATAAGGATGAACCGCATGAACGTCCACGAAAGAATCAATCAGATTCAGGTCCTCGGGGCCGCCGACTCCCGGACAGCCTTGGGTGCCGATGGAAATCGGTGTCTTGGAATCCAACTCGCGAATCTGCTGGGCCATGGCTTCGAGGAAGCGCAGCTCGATGCTCCCCTTTTCCTTGCCGCCGCCGTTGAACGGCTCGTTCGAGATGTCAACCATCAGCAGATTGCCGGCGGGACGGATGGCTTCCATCAATTCGCGCAGGTATTGCCGGTGCGACCCAAAGACCGGCTTATTGCGAAGGGATTGATTCAACTGCTCCCGGGTGAACCCGCCGAAGTCCACCAGCGAGCGCCATCCATTGAAGATCACCGGGATCATCTTGAGCTTGCGCTCGGCCAGAAGCTCGGCGGCCCGCTTCGCCGCGGCGAGGAATCGCTTCGGGTCGGCCACGTGGGCGTCGTAGGAGAACCAGATGCGCAACGTGTTGATCTTCGGGAAATGCTTCAGTCCCAGGTCGAGTTCCTTGGCGAAGGTCGCCTCGCGGAAATCGTTCCAGATGGTGATCCCGTGGCTGCCCCAGCTCGGCTGGTAGTTAAACCCGCGCACCCAGGAGTATTCGCGCAGGCGCGACGCTTTCGGCTCGTTTTGAGCGGCAGCTCGGCCGGCCGCAGTAGCAATGATCCCCGCGCCGATTTTCAACGCCTCGCGGCGATTCAGGTTGGTTGAAGTGCAGTTGATTTTCATATCGTCCTTTTCGTGGCATTTCTTATTTGGTTGTGCCGTAGCCGGTCTCTGGTGATTGCGCGCCGCCCGACTGATAGCCCGCCGTCTCGTGCTCGGTGCCGGCGGGGTCGGCGAGCGCCGAGGCGAGCGTCGGGACGGGGCGGAAGTTCGGGTGGTCTTTGTAGATCAGATTTCGTCGGCCGAAGTAGCTGCCGGAATCGGGGCCGTTGGCGTCCGCCCAGGTGATCAGGCGGACCAGTTCGGCCTGCGACAGCTTCACGTCGTGGTGCGGACCGCGTGCATTTGCGATGAACTTGCTGGCATGGGAGCCGAGCGCGCGCGGCGGCAGCGGGACCACGTTGGTGAACTGCGGCTGGCTGCCTTTCGGGCCGACGAACGCGGTCACGTAACTCAGCAGGTTACGTTTCATGAGGTTCTCGTAGGAACGGTTGAAGAACTGCGTCAATTCGCCCGACAGATCGAGTTCGCCTTCCAGTTTGTCGCCGCCGTGGCAGCGCACACAGTGGCGGTCCAGTACCGGCTGCACGTCGAGCGCGTAGTCGATGGGCCGCGGCACCCTTTCGCCCGGCTGCGGCGCAGGCGAGACGGGAGGCTTTGCCAGAGCGAGCAGGCCGGGGCCGGCGTGCGGCGCCTTCGATCTCCCCTCGTGGCAACCGGCGCAGCCGCGCGTCTCGCCGGGCTGGAGATTCACAAACGTCCGCATCCGCTGGACCTCCATGAAGTTCTCATCGAGCGCCTGAAAGAAAATGTTCCGCCGCGCCGGCACCGTGAAGTGCGCCGAGCCGTCCGCCTGCACCGGCACCACCCCGTGGTTCACCTTCACGAAGATGTGGGCGTAGAGGCTGATGGGCGCGTGCTGGCCGAGGGTGCTATCTCCGGGCCAAAAGCGGTGGGCCGACCACGGGCGCGGCACCTGCTCGAGGATGCGCAGGTATTTTACCGACCCGCGCGGGACGCCTTCGAGGCCGCGATAGACATCGGAGAGGACCAGGGTGCCGGAATCCGTCGGGGATTCGGGAAAAGCGGGCGTTGGCGGCAGCACCGGCGGAGTCTTTCGCGCGCGGAGGGGCATCGGTTGCCAGCAGGAGATCTGCGGGTCGCTGTGGATGCGCACGCGGTTGCCGAACACGTCGAGCAGCCACAACCCGTAAGCCGAGGGATGTCCCCAGGGCTGGTCGGGGTTGCAGTTCACCAGGAAATATTTCCCCGCGCCGGCGCCGGTCTCCGGATCGGCGAGCGGATACGGTTCGGAAAACAGCGGACCCTTGTTGTCGGCGACCCACTGGCCGTCGCGCAGATGCGCGAACTTTTCGCCATAGGCGCCGGTCTGCTCCCGGATCAGGGTGCAGCTCGCCCTCGTGTCCGGCGTGAGCGAGCGGATCGGCTCCAGGGTGCGGACCGGCTTGTCGATGTCCACCAGCAGGATCGGCCCGACCGCGAAGGGATGATGGAACGTGCCGGTGCAGACGAAGAGGTTGTTCTGGCCAGGGATGGCGCGACCGTGGATGAACACCATGGGATCCTCGATCTGGTTGCCGTAGATCTCGCAGCTTCCGGAGCCGTCCGGCCGCATCGCCCACAGCGCCTGCACCGCGATGACGCCTTTGTCCACGTATTCCCAGCGCGTGTAGAGGATGCGCCCGTCGTTCATCACGCACGGCGTGGACTCGCTGAGAGCGCCCTCGGAGAGCCGCCGCAAATTGCCGCCATCGGCGTCCATCCGATAGAGCAGATTCACGGCGAGATCGTCTGCCACATCGCAGAGCACGCCGCGCTCGCAGCGTGCCGAGGCGAAGGCGATGCCCCCGTCCGGCAGGTAGCAGGGATGGAAATCGTCCGTGGTGTGGTAGTAAGGGCTCTTCGGCTTGTGAAAGCGCGCCACGCGGTGCGCCTCGTCCGGCGGGTCGAACGTGAGCTGCCGCAAACCCGTGCCATCGATGTTCGCCTCCCAGAGCCGGAATCCCTTGTCCGGAGCGCTCTTGTAGCCGAAGACGACGCGCCGGCCGTCGAACGACAGGTCGTAGCGGTCGGTGATGCCGCCGCTCAACTGCGGGAGTAGCTCCGTCACCTTGCCGTCCGGCAGCGACAGCACGCACAGTCCGCCGCCGAACTTTGTCGCCCGCATGAACTCCGCGTAATACCAGCCGGGGGTGTAGGTGTGGCGCTTGACGAAGAGCAGCTTGCCGGGACTGAGCAGCGGGTTGGCCAGCAACGCCGCGCGCGCTTCTTCCACCAACCCATCGGCGCGGGCAACCGCGTTGGTCTCGCAAACGCGCAATGCCGCCAGCAACGCGTCGCGCTCCTTCAGCACATCGAGCAGCTTGCGATGTTTGGCTGCATCGCAACGGTCCGGCCACGTGCGCGCCATGTCATCGAGCGCGAGCGCCACGCTCCGTGGATCCACGCCTGCGAGCCGCGTCATCGCATCACGAAAGACGCACGATTGGCGATAGAGTTGGCGGATGTTCTCCAGATCTCCCGGCGAAGCTGCCGTCGCTGCCAGTTTCCGCCCCTCCTGCTGCAAGGGCCCGAGCATCGCCTTCACATAACGGTTGGCGAGCAACTCGAAGTCGCCGGTCTTCCAGTCCGCCAACCAGATGCCATCACGGTCGTCGGCGCCGGGGAAATCGCGAAGCACCCGCTCCCAGAGTTGCTGGCGCACGGCGGCCTTTTGGCGAGCATCGGTTCTCTCGTTCTTCGGGGGCTTCTCGTCATCAGCCTCCTTTGCCGCCAACGACTCCCGCGAAACGCGGATCGTCTCCTCCCACGTCGCCTGTTTCTGATAGTAGGCCGGGTCAGCCGCAAAACTTGTCAGTGGCACCGGCGGCAGCAAGGAGGTGAAAAGGGCGAGGACGGGTTTCACGATCCGTTTCATCGCAGTGCCTCCGTGACCGTCTGCGCGGCTTGGATGACGTGGGGCGCAAGCCGCTTGCCATCGGCCTTGCTCAGCCGCGGGGTGGGCGCGGCGATCCAGATCGCGGCGAGCGGGTGTTGGTCCGGGTCGAGAATGGGTGCGCCGAGGCAGTGATGGCCTTCGACGGTCTCGCCCAAGTCCATGGCGTAGCCGTTTGTCCGGACTTCCGCCAAGTGCGCGCCCAGGGCGGTGCGCGAGGTGATGGTGTGGGGGGTGAGTGCGGGAAGCGGCATCTGGCGGAGCGTGGCTTTGAGTTCGGCGGGGGGCAGGAAGGCCAGCATCACCTTTCCCGGCGCGCCCGCATGCAGCGGCCCGTGCGCCCCGGCTTCCACGTAGCACTTGAACGGATGCGGCCCCACCACCCGGTCCAGCACGATGCACTCGAAGCCCGACCGCAGGCCGATGTGGGCGGATTCGCCGGTGGCGTCGCGCAGCCAGCGCATCGGCTCCCGCGCGAGCTGGACGAGGCTGCGCTCCTCGCGCTTCGGCTGCGCCAGGCTCAGCAGCTTGCGCGAGAGGATGAAGCGCGGCCCCGGCTCCTCGCGCTCCAGGTAACCGTGGAACGTCAGCGCCTTGGTCAGGCGGAAGACGAGATTGCCCGTGAAGCCGAGGCCCCTGCGGATGTCCACCTGGGTGACGCCTTCCGGGTGCGCGCTGATGAACTCCATCAAGGCCAGCGCCCGGTCCAGCGCCGGGGTCTGCACGCCCGAATCGCGGACTTTGGCCGGGGAAGGAGCGGTGTGTTCGCGGTCTCCCTCCGCCGGCTCGGGGGAGGGTAGGGTGGCTCTCATATTCTACAAATGAATTTTATATGCACCGGTATAACTCGGCAAGCGGGAAGTTGGCTTCGTCAAGCCAGATCCCGTGCCCCGCGCGCGGGGCACCACCGGGACGGAAAATAGTAGGCTGCGCCTTGGCGCGCGCTGCCGAATCGACGGTCCGCGTGCGCCAAGGCGCAGCCTACATCGCGACCCAATTTTCGAGCTGGTTCAGCGGCGATTTTCACCTGAAAACGGCTCGAAGTTTCTGGATTGAAGTGTTGAAAACATCGATGAGATCCAGAGGCTGCCGGGTTTGTTCGAGACGCTTCGTCCCTTGTGCGACCGTCCGGGGCGCAAGGCGGTTTACCTGCTCCTGGGCAGCGCGTCGTGGGATCTGGTGCGAGGGGTTTCGGAGTCTCTGGCGGGCCGGATCCAGTTCGTGGATGTCTCCGGTTTCTCACTGGGCGAGGTCGGGGCGGCGGAACAGGACCGGCTTTGGTTTCGCGGCGGATTCCCGCGGGCCTACCTTGCCCCGGGCGATGTTGCATGGGCGCGCTGGATGGAGGCGTTTGGGTGGACGTTTCTCGAACGGGACATCCCGGGGCTCAGCTCGCGGGTGGCCCCCGATGCGTTGGGACGCTTCTGGCGGATGCTGTCAGGAGGATGCTGGCCGGTTTCATGGCACTTCCTTCGGCGCGGGCGGCAGGGCTTTGACCCACGCGAGGTTGAAGGTGTAGTGCTTGCTGCTGGTGAGCAGGTGGAGGCGGCGGTCGGGCCAGGTCTTGCCCTCGTCGTAGCTGACGGCGGCGAAGAGGCCGACGCCGGTGAAATCCCCGCCAGTGCTCTTGAAGGTCATGCCTTTGGCGGCGCTCTTCTTCAGCTCGCGGGCCTGGTCGGTGAACGAGCAGAGCATGATGGGGCCTTCTTTGAGCCGCAGCAGCACGGGGCGCTGGGTGTTGCTCACCACGGGGAACTCGCTGGCTTCATAGCTCCACGTCTCGCCGAGGTCGCTGGAGTAACTGACGGGCATCTTGAAACCGAATCGCTCCTGGTCGGCCACATTGTCGAGGCGTCCCATCGCCATGAGGCGACCATCCGCGAGCTGCACGAGCGGCGCATGGATGCCGGCGATGCAGGGGCCGCGGCCGCCGGGGCGCAGCTCGGCCTTGCCGCGTGGTTTGCCGGTCGGGGTCCATGTCTGCCCATGGTCGCGGCTGATGACCAGCGATCTGCCGTCGAGTGAGATGGCGAGCACGCCCTCGCGCGTGCGGATGATGCTGTTCCCAAACTCGCCGCCCATGGGGAAGAGCTTTGCCTTCGACCAGGTGGCGCCGCTGTCGCTGGAGGTGCGGAAGGTGTTCTGCGCGTGATGCACGAAGTTGAGATGAAAGAGAGTCTTGTCGCCGTCCCACCAGAGCTTCGGGGCGTGGTCGTTGACATCGGGCGCGTCCCAGAAGGGTGATGGCGCTTCCCAGTCCTTGCCGCCGGAACGCAGGCGGCTGGCGCCATTGCATAGCTCGGGCCCGGGCTCGGTGATGCACGAGAACCACACGGCGAGAAGATCGCCGTTCGGGCACTCGGCGAGACCCGGGCTGTGGTTGTGCCGGGCGAAGAGCGGGCCGACCTCGCCCTCTGGGATCCGGCGATAGAAACGGGGTCCTTCCATGAACGGCACTTCGGAAGTGAGACGGACACTCCTGTCCGTGGAGGAAGTGCGGACAGGAGTGTCCGCATTACTCTGACTCACGTTTTGCCTATACAAAGGCGGCGCGGGAGGTGGCAGCAGCGTGCCTCTGGGCAGATCGGCGAGCACGACCCGGAAGCCGACCCAAGGGAGCGTCGAATCCGGAACCCAGCCGCCGCGGTTTGCCGACCGCACCGATTGCGCGAGCATGGAATGACCGCCGCCGCGAAACACACGGAAATCGCCCTCGCTGCGGCCCAGCGGGTCGGTTTGATCACCGCTCTCATACGGTCCATGCCAGTCGAGGCACCACTCGGCGACGTTTCCGTGCATGTCATGAAGGCCCCAAGCATTGGGCGTCGTCTGTCCCACGCGCGGCGACGACGCGCCATCGCGCCACGTATACTCGGACGGGAACTTGCCGTCCGGGAAGTACAGACTGCGCCGCCCCTGCTCCCCAAACCACTTCTGATACCCCGCGGGCAGGGTATCGCCTGTGTGAAAAATCGTCGTCGTGCCCGCGCGGCAGGCATACTCCCACTCCGCCTCGGTCGGCAGGCGGTATGTCCTGCCCTCCTTTTTCGACAGCCACTCGCAGAACGCGGTGGCCTGCGTCCACGTGATGCCGCTCGCCGCCTCATCGCCCGCGCCTTTGCCCTGGCGGAAATCAGGCTCGAACTGCCGAAACTGTGCCAGCGTGACCTCGGTGGCGGCCATGTGGAAGGGCTGCGTGATCGTCACGCGATGCGCCGGTTTTTCATCCCAATCCGCCGCTCGAAACTCGGCGTAATGGGTGGCCATTTTATCATTCCCCGAGAGGGGCGGTCCGTCCTGGCCCATGGTGAAGGCACCGGAGTGGATGGGCATGAGCGCCATGCCGACGGAGTTCGTGATCGTCCCCAGTTCGGCGGCGCGAAGCGTGGCCAGCGGCGAGAGCAGCAGGGCGGTGAAGAGGGTTCTGAATGTGTGTTTCATGGCCATTGGACATTATCGACGGCGAATGGGGCTAAATGAACGAACGGGACAATCCGCAACGGCTATTTGCCGAGCTCTATCACCTCGTCGAAGGAAAGTTTGACGACCGTCATGAGAGGATCGGCGGCCTTCGGAGCATGGATGATGTAGTCGCCCGGAAGTTCGGAGTTCCCGCAGAGACGCCGGAAGTCGAGTTCTTCGCCCGTGGCCAGCACCTCGGCCTTCCGGATCTTGCTGACGATCCCGCGCAAGACGAGGCAACCGTTCGGACGGCCATCGACAAAGAGGTAGAGGGTCTTGCCGTCCGGCGCGACCGTGGTCGGGCCGAAGAACCGCAGGAAAGAAAACCCAAGGCGTTCGCCTCCGAATGTTGGATATATCGCTTCCTTGTTGCGGTTGATCCAGGCACCAAGATCCAGGAGGCCGGCGACCTGGTCCTCAGGGAGCGTCCCGTCGGGTTTGGGACCGATGTTGAGTAGGAGATTGCCGCTCCGCGCGATGACCTCGCTGAATATCTTCACAAGCAGGGCGGGGTCCTTGGTCTGCGTGTCACTCGACCGGTATGACCAGTGCTCATTGAAGGTCTGGCAGAGTTCCCAGAGGCCCGTCGGCGTCCGCAGGGGGATGGCGCGCTCGGGCGTGGTATACTTCGGGGCATTCTCGATCGCGTACCCCATCCGGCCGAAGATGACATCCGGGTTTGCCTCTAGAAGGCGAGCAACCATGGCATCGAAATTCCATTGCTCGCGGGTGCGCTCCCAGCCGCCATCCATCCACCAGACGTCTGGCTTGTAGGGCAGGAGTTCCTCGATCTGCGCGTCCCGATACGCGATGAACTGCGCCCAGCGCTCTGGATCGTCCTTCGTGGCGGAATAGGAATAGGGCTTGTTGCGATGGCTGCTCTTCGCCCCGGGCGGCGGGAGCATCACGGGATAATCCGGGTTCCCCCAATCGGCCAGTGAGTAGTAGAATCCGACGCGGATATCTGCTTTGCGCATCGCGGTCACCCAAGGTTTCACCAGGTCGCGGGCGGCGCCTCCCCCTCCGTCCACCACATCGACCCCGCCAGGGGCTCTCGTGTCCCAAAGCGCGACTCCGTCATGATGCTTGGTGGTCAGGATCGCGTATCGGGCGCCCGCTTTTTGGAAAACCTCCGCCCATGCTTCAGGATTGTAATTCTCCGCGCGAAACCGGGACAGCTGAGAAAAGTACTGTTCCCGTGTCATCGCATCAGGGTTTTCCCGTATCGACGAAGGCGGCTGGTTGAAGGGGTGCGATTCCACCGTGCCATCCACCGCCCAGATTCCCCAGTGCAAGAAAATCCCGAGCTTGGCCGTCTCGAACCAAGCGGTTTTCGGGTCCCTCTCGGGAAGCGCGATCGGGGCACCCTTTGCCGGTTGGAGTTTGCCGTATCTTAATCTTGCGGCAACGGCGGGAGATAATTCTCTGTTGGGGGACTCGGCCGTTAGGGTCGGCGCGGCGTCGGCGTATGATGCGGCCAGCGGCGCGAGCAGCAGGGCGGTGAGGAGAAATGTTGGGCCGTGCTTCATGGTTGTTCCTTCGTTGTGATATGCGTCGTAAGTTCCCGCACCCGGAGCTAGTCCCACAGCCCTTCGGTTCTCTCGATCGAACGCAGTTGGTAGCCGGGACGCTGGTCGCGCACGGTGTTGTTTCGGAACGTGATGTCCTTCGCGTTGTGGGCGCGGAATGCGATGTTAGTGCCATGGACGAACGGCTCTTTCTCCGAGAGGATGGTGTTGTCGGTTACGATCACGTTCTCCGCGCCGGAGAGGTGGATGGCGTGTGCCTGCCAGTCGACGATGGTGTTGCCGCGGATCAGGATGTTGTAGGGCCCGCGTCCCTCGGCGGGTTCGTAGCGGAGTTTGCGGGTCATGAGGGCGATGGCGCTGCCGCGGGTCAGGTCCAGTCCGTTGTTTTCGAGCGTGTTGTTCTGGATGAGGATCTCCGAGGACATGGGGCCGTTGGGCCACGGGGGTTCGTTCATCGAGAGGATGCCGGTGGAGCTGGTGGCCTCGATATGGTTGTTCTCGATCACGCCGCCCAGGGCGCGGAAGACCGCCCCGTAGCGCCGCACGTTGGTGAGGCGGCAGTGGCGGATCATGAAATCGCCGCAGGTCTTGCTGCGGTTCCACACCTGGTCGGTCATCAGGGGGTCCGGCCCCATTTTCTCCGGCACCGGCAGGTCGCGGTCGAAGACGACGCGGTGGTGGCCGCCTTCCACCGCAGACTCCTCGACGACCGCGTGGGCGTAATACAGGCCCCGGCGGGGATTGAAGAACGTCACCTGGTCGCCGGGTTCGAGATTGAACGAGTCGCCGTGGAAGAGGAAGACCCGGGGGTTGCCGTTCACATGGGCGGCGTGGATCTTGGACGGGCGGGTGTAGAAGGCGATGCTGTCGTCCCCGACGCCGTCCACCACCAGTCCTTCCACCCAGGGGCCGGTGGGGTGGCCCTTGGCATGGACGCCATCGGCGTTGCCGCCGAACCAGCGGCCCTCCTTGATCAGCTCCCGGCAGTGCAGAATGGCCAGTTCGTTGTCGTAAAACGAGGTGTAGTGCCCGCCGCCGGGCGTGCTGTAACTGGTGATGCCGTAATAGGTCAGGCGCTCCGATTCGCGGCTGTCGCAAAGGCTGGTGCCGCCGTTGTCGCGTGCGAATTTGACGAAGCGGTCGCCGATGTCGAAGTATTTGACGTTGCCCTTGCCGGGAACGGGAAGCTCCCAGAGCCGGTCGCCGATCTTGACCTCGGCATGGGCCCTGAAGCCGAAGTGAATCGGCGCCCCCGCCTTCATGCGCCCCGGGATCGTGGGGTGCAGCAGGAGCCCGAAGCCAGCGCCCTTGAGGAAGTGGGGCGCGTCGAATTCCGGGAAACCGGGTTCGAGGCGCACGGTGATTTTTTCGGATGCGGCATCCGTGGCGGTGACGATGCCCTGGGTGAAGGCCAACTCGCGGTCCCAGTCCACCGTGGCGTCGAGGAAGGCCACATCGCGGCAACCGGACACGCGCGTGAAGGCGCACCCCCAGCGCGGGATGGCGAACGAGGAGCCGCCGAAGTCCACGATGACATCCGACACGTCCCGCAGTTTCAAGCATTCGCGTTCGGTGAGGTCCCTCTCGGCGGGTTTGCCGGGGGTCAGGGTATAGCTGCCCTTGGGGACGACGATGCGCACCGAGCGTCCGGTGCGGCACAAGGCGGCGGCTCTGGCAAAGGCCTCCCGCAGCGCGGGCAGCGCCTCGCCCGACCCGTTCAGATCGGCGCGAACGGTCTCGTCACACGGGGCGATCTTAAACGCGGATGCATGGCTCCATTCTCCGGACTCGCCTGCTGGGGGCACCGCCCGCACGCGCCAGTGATAGTCGCCGGGATCGAGGGGTTTGTCCGCGATGTAGCGCGCCAGATTCACCCGGTCGCGGTCCACGACATCGCGAAACGCGGCGTCGCGGGCAATCTCGATATCGTAGGCCACGGGAGCCCGGTGGTCGAGCGTGCCTGGCAGGCGCTCCCAATGGAAGCGGGGGAAGGGCGAGACGCCCGCCGCGCCGGAGGCGGGCTGCTCCAGCCGGGGCGCGGGGGTGCCGGGGGCCGCGCGACGGGCGTCGGTGCACATCACGCCCGTGCCGAGAGCGGCAATGGCCAGCGGCACGAGGAGTCGGGCGGTGAGGGGGTGTTTCATGTTCACGTGCCTCCATGTTCGCGCGCGAGGAACAGGCCGTCCAACGGGCCGAGCGTCACGCTCGGGCCGACGGATTGGCCGCTGTTGTGGGCGGGATCTTGCTTCCCTTGCAAGCGGCGATATCGCTGACCGGGAAACAGCGACTCCACCGGGAACTCGACGGCGGAACGGGCGGAACCGTTGAGCAATACCACGCCATTCTCGAAGGCGCGCCACAGCACATCAGCGCTGCCCTTGCGGATCTCGAGATTGGAGATCTCGATGGCGCCGGGCGCCTCGGAAATGCAGAATTCGAGCGCGCCTTTGCCGGCGCCGGGAGCTTGGAGCGTGAGATGCACCGTGCGCTCCTCCTCGAACACCAGACATTCCTGATCGTATCCCCTCTTCCCGTAATACCGGGGCGCGAACGACGGGACGATGGACTCTCCCGCCCGGAATCGCAGGCCGAGGTTTCGGGGGATCGGGCGATAACGCGGCGCTATCGTCATGTACGGGCTGTCACCGCGCGCCGTGAAGCTGACCGCATATTCGGCCATGGGTTCCAGATGCATCCCTCCGAGCGACAGCCGGGCGATCAGGGTGAAGCGTTGATCGACCGACGTGTAGGGTCCGATCCGCTCGACATCCAAGCGGAAGCCGGGCCCTGCGATCCGGCGCGGCGCGGCGGCGCCCCATGCCGGATCCGAAGACACAATCTCCGGCAACGACGAGGCCTCTGAAAAGGAATACCCGGAGGGGCCGAGATGCCGGCGAACCAGCGTCGGCGGAGACAGTGGTTGCCCCAGCCAGTTGCGAATCCCATCGCCGCCCTGGTGATATTCATCATAGCCTTGGAGCAGCGCGGCGCCAAACTTTGCGGTCTCTTCTCTCTTGCCGGGGTAATCGTTAAGCCCGGCCGGAGACCCGCGTCCGGCATATTTGTTGAAATAGCCCGTGGCCATGCACGCTGATGCCAGATCGAGCCGCATCTGCCGGAGCGATTGAGAGGGGCGCGACGCCTGGGCCTCCCGCAGGGCATCCGCCATCCCGCCATGGTAGGCCTCGTCGGGAAACTTGTTGCTGACGAAGGTGATGTTGGGCGATAGAGCCCGCTCGCCCCAGAGAAGCAGACGGTCGAGATTGCTGGAGAAAAGATGTCCCGAGGGGCCCCATCCCAGCCCATGGATCATCGTGTGTTCAAACTCGGCCCCGTTTAACAGGTGAAAGAATCGTTGATCGCCATTGTCCGTGGCATCCCAGGTCAGCAGCAGACCGCGCCCCATGCCGGAAAAGACGCCGGGGACGCCTTCCCGCAAGGCATGAACGAAGTCGTGCATGCCCAGCCCCCACCAACTGACACCGTCGATAAACCCGCGATCCGCCACGCCGTCGTTGTTGAAGTCGGCAAAGGCCACATGACGGGCGTCGGGAAAAAAAGTGCCGGACGTCACGTCGAGCGCATAGCCCCCACTGTGCGGATAGTATTTCATTTTCCTTTGAATGAAATGGCGGGCGAACCACTGCGCCGCATTCAGCCCGGTTTCGGGGTCCACGGGGCAGTGCGGGGTGAAATTGGGCATGAGAAACTGCCAAACGGGATAGTGAAACGGATGCGCGGCCGGCAGGTTGCGGCGACCCCAGATTCCGATCCGGTCCCAGACGGGAGCCGTCGCGGCCACATGGCAACCGGCAGGAAGTGGCGGGAACCCTTTGCCTGTGTCGAATCGGCGGACCGTGATCGTCCCGGCGCCTTCATCGGTGCGGATCACGTCCGCCAGTTCGGCCATGGCCCAGCTCAGGCCGGCCCGGTCATCCCGCGGACAGATCACGACGATGCGCGGAACCCGGTCATCGCCGGTCAGGCGCTTCAGTTCACCCCGCGAAGGGGGCGGGGTGATGAACCGGGGTTCGAAGCGCCGGGCGTCGGGAACGGCGACCTTCACGATCTGTGCGGCTTCGATTGCGCGCGCGGACCGGACGCCCGCCTCGTACACCCAGTAGCCCAGGAAGCCGGGCATGGGGAGGAAGTCTTCGGCGAGCACTTCCTCATGCCCTTTCCGATACTCAATGTATCGCCGTTTGATGTCGCCGTCATAGAGTCCCCGGTCCTGGATCATTTGCTTTGGGGAGTAGGCGTTCGCGCTCATGAAATCACCGCCGGCGTGAACCAGGACGGGCTTGTCAGGGTAACGCCGGGCAAAGGCCTCGTGTCCGTAGCCCCGCGTCCAAACGTGATGATCGGAGACGACCATCTGAAGCCGGTCGCCGTCCGCCTCCAGCATGGCCGGTGTATCGCCTCGGAAGGCCACCGGTTTGGGATAGCCCGCCCGCGCATCGGCGGCGTTCAGCATTGCCAGCGGCGCGAGCAACAGGGCGGTCAGGAGTGTGAGGGTGGGTTTCATGGTTGTTTTCTTGGGGGAATCAGATTGCGCGGCGCGCCTCACTTAAGATCGGGCCGCAAATAGGCCTTGATGTAGGCGCTGTCGGTGGCGTGCTTCACGTTCGAGGCGCCGGGATAGACGAGTTCACAAGGGACTTGGTTGGCGTCGAGGTGTTCCTTGAGCTTCACGCCGAAGTTCGCCGTATGGGTCGGGTCCTTTTCCTCCCGGCCGAGGTTGGGCGGCGTGCTGTAAAAGAGGCCCACCGGCGGATCGCCGCGGCTGACCAGCTCGTAAGGCGAGTATGCCTTGATCCACGGCAGGATGCGCTCTCGGGCGTCGTAGAACATCTGGAAGGAGGAGATCTTATTCTTCGCATCCCAGGAGATGCCGAAAGCGTGCGCACCGTATTTGCTATTCGGCGTCCATTCGCGCATCTGGTGGGGGTCGAGCGTGGTCTGGGCACCGGAGACCGCAGCACAGGTCACCCGGGTGGATTCGCGTTCGATCGGATCGGCGCTTTTGGGGTCGGCCAGGTCGTCATGGAAGGCCAGCCAGAGGCTCGTGCAGGCACCGGCGGAGCCGCCGGCCAGGGCGACCTTGGTCTTGTCGAGGTTCCACTCCTTGGCCTTGCTGCGGCAGAACTGGAGGGCGCGGGCGCAATCGAGCATCGGCCCCTTCACTGGCGGCACGAGTCCGTCGGCGGTGGAATCCTTGATGGTTCGGTATTCCACGGACGCCACCGAGATGCCGGCGTCGAGGGCCGGCTGGAGCATGCTGCGAACGACCGAACGGTCGCCACCGCTCCAGCCGCCGCCATGGATATAAACGAGCAGGGGCGTGGGCTGGTCGGACTTCGCCCGCCAGAAGTAAATCACCTGCATGCGATGCGGGCCATACGCGACGTTCTCGTCGGGCTTGATGGGCAGTTCATACTTCAGCCGCTCAGGATCGCCGTCGTAAACGAAGGGGGCAGGTGCCTTGGGCTTCTCCGCCTTGGCCGTGGCATCGGCGGCATGCGCGGCCAGCGGCGCGAGCAGCAGGGCGGTAACTGAGGTGAGGGTGGGTTTCATTCCGCTTTCCTTTTCTTGGCCGGTTCCTCGCTCGCCGACGAAGCGTCTGATTTGACCTCGGATTCCCTGTTGGGATCCTGAGCCAACATGCCGTCGAGTGCCGTCTGCAGCCTGGCGCGGGCGGCCTTGGCTTCGGGGTCGGACGTGTCGGCGGAAACAGGAATCTCCTGCCAGGGGGCGTCCCTCATGTCGAAGAAGCCTCCCGCGTT
>JADLBR010000265.1 GCA_020847615.1 Verrucomicrobiia bacterium | reverse complement strand
TCTGGTGTTCGGATCACGATCCGATGGCGAGGATGAAGGGGATGCACGGCGTGTGCCTGCGCCCGGGGCGGGCATTCGTGGAACTGAGGGTGCGGGCCCACAACCGGACCCCGCACGTGCAGACCTTTCTGTGGTGGGCGAACGTGGCGACGCGCGTGCACGAGGCATACCAGTCCTTCTTTTCCCCGGACGTGTATTACGTCGCCGACCACGCCCGGCGCGCGACGAGCGCGTACCCGCTGTCGCAGGGGGGGTACTACGGCATCGATTATGCGTCGCGGGGTCGACGCGGTGTGCCGGAGGGGGAGATCCCGCGCAAGTACATCCCCCCGCATTGTCTTGGCGGAAAACAGAAGACGGGAAACGGGCAAACCCGGGAGGCGCCCTCGTGCGCGGCGAACGACCTGTCCTGGTACGCGAACATCCCGGTGCCGACCTCCTACATGTGCATGGGGTCGAGGGAGGATTTCTTTGGCGGTTACGATCACGCGGCGCGGGCGGGCATCGTTCACGTGGCCGACCATCACATCTCCCCCGGAAAGAAGCAGTGGACGTGGGGGAACCACGAGTTCGGCTACGCCTGGGACCGGAACCTGTCGGATGACGGCGCCCCGTATATCGAGATCATGGCGGGGGTGTACACGGACAATCAGCCCGATTTCTCGTTTCTGATGCCGGGCGAGGCCAAGTCCTGGAGCCAATACTGGTACCCAATCCGGGAGATCGGGCCGGCGCGCGCCGCCAATGTGGATGCGGCTCTCGGTCTAGCCATCGGCGATGACCGGATGCGGATCGGGGTGTGCGCGACGAGGGCGATTCCCGGGGCCAGGGTCCGCCTGGAGTGTGGCGGCGCGGAGACGATGGAGTGGGCTGCGGATCTCGGGCCGGATCGGCCGTTCGTGACCGAGTGCGATCGGGCGCGGAAGCCTCGGTACACGGCCGGCGTGACCTTGCGCGTATCGGATGCGGATGGGCGAGAGGTCATCTCGTATCGGGCCAAGGCGCGGACCGTGGGGAAGGTGCCGCCTGGCGCGGAAGAACCGCCGCCTCCGGAGGCGGTCGGGGGCGCGGATGAACTATATCTCATCGGAGTGCACCTGGATCAGTATCGGCACGCGACGCGGTGCCCGACCCTGTATTGGCGCGAGGCGCTGCGGCGCGACGCGGGCGACTCGCGCTGCAATAATGCGATGGGGCAGTGGCTATTGAGCCGCGGGGAATTCGAGGCGGCAGAGAGGCATTTTCGCTCGGCGATCGCGAGGATCACCTCGCGCAACGCGAACCCGTACGATGGCGAGGCATACTATAATCTGGGGCTGTGCCTGCGATATCGGATCGACGCCTCGCCGATGCCGCCATCGCGCGATGACCTCGACGAGGCCTACGGGGCCATTTACAAGGCCACCTGGAATCACGCCTGGCAGGCGGCGGGCTACCACGCCCTCGCGGAGATCGACTGTTGCCGGGGCGAATGGGACCGCGCGCTGGAGCATCTGGACCGGGCCTTGCGCGCCAACGCCGACAACCTGAGGGCCCGGAATCTCCGGACGATGGTCCTTCGCCGGCGGGGGCGGGATGCGGACGCGGACGCGTCCGCGCGCGAGACACTGGCCCTGGATCCTCTGGATGCCTGGGCCAGGCTGCTGGGCGAAGGAGGGGTCGAGTGCGACACACAGACCGCGATCGATGTGGCGCTGGATCACGCGCGCGCGGGGTTCTTTCCGGAGGCGGTCGCATGGCTCAGGGGCGCGACCGGGGCGCGCGAGGGTTCGCGGGACCCGAGGGACCTCGGGGCGATCACGATGGCGCGCTACGCGATGGGATGGCTCCTGGAGCGATCGGGCGACGCCGTGGGCGCGGCGGCCGCGTTCCGCGATGCGGCGGCGCGGCCCGCGAAGTACTGCTTCCCATCGAGGATCGAGGAGATCGGGATATTGTCGGCGGCGATCCGTGTGAATCCCGGCGATGCCCGGGCACACTATTATCTGGGCTGCCTCATGTATGATCGGCGGCGCCACCGTGAGGCGGTGCGCCTCTGGGAGCGCGCGGCGAAATCGGATCCCTCGTTTCCGACGGTGTGGCGCAACCTGGGCATCGGGTACTACAACGTGCTGCGGCGCCCCGCGAAAGCGCGGGCGGCCTACGAACGCGCGCTTCGCGCGGACCCGGGTGACGCGCGGGTTCTCTTCGAGAGGGACCAGCTGTGGAAGCGGCTGGGCGATGCCCCGCGGAAGCGCCTCCGTGCGCTCGAGAGGTATCGGCCCCTGGTGGAATCGCGCGATGATCTATCCATCGAGCTGTGCGCGCTGTACAATCAGACGGGGCGCCACGAGGATGCCGCGCGGCTGTTGGCCCGCCGCCGTTTCCAGCCCTGGGAAGGGGGCGAGGGACTGGCGCTCGGGCAGCACGCGCGAAGCCATCTGGCGCTGGGCCGATCGGCGCTGCGGGCCGGGGATGCCGCGGCGGCCCGGGGGCATTTCGAGGCGGCGCTGCGGCCCCCGGAGAATCTCGGGGAGGCGCGGCACTTGCTCGCCAACTGCGGCGACATCCGGTACGAACTGGGGCGCGCGCTCGAGGCGCTGGGGCAGCGGGCCGAGGCCCAGAAGCAGTGGCGCGCGGCGGCGGAATTCCGCGGGGACTTTCAGGAGATGAGCGTGCGGGCGTTTTCGGAGATGACGTATTTCTCGGCGCTCGCCTGGGGGCGCCTGGGCAAGCGGGATCGCATGCGGCGGCTTCTGGTGGGACTGCTCGGGCACGCGCGACGGCTGGCGAAGGCCGAGGCGAAGATCGACTATTTTGCGACATCGTTGCCGACGATGCTGCTTTTCGAGGACGACCTCCAGGGGCGGCAGCTGACAACGGCGCTGTTCCTGCAGGCGCAGGCGCACTTTGGTCTGGGGAGGCGCGCGGAGGGGCGTCGGTTGCTGAGGCGGGTCTTGGCCCGCGATCCCAACCACGCGATGGCCGCGGATCTATTGATTGAGATGGGCTCGCCGGGCAACGAATAGGAAAGGGCGCATGGCTATGAGAACAGGAACCGTGGATGATATGGATCAGTCGAATCGGGGCGGGCGACGGACCCCAGGGACGGTCGTTGGGTGGGTGTTGCCCGTGCTGTTCTTGGCCACGTGCGCCCCGTCGGCCAATGCCGAAGAGACCGTCTGGCTCGATGCGCTCGATCTCGCGCAGGTGCGGCAGGGATGGGGCAAGGCACAGGCCAATCGCTCGATGCGGGGCAAGCCGCTGTCGATCGGGGGCAAGAAATTTGACCGGGGGGTGGGGACGCACGCCGATAGCAAGCTTTGGGTGGTGCTGGACGGGGGCGCGGGACGATTTCTCGCCTCGGTCGGCGTGGACGATGCCGCGGGTGGAGACGGCAGTGTGGTCTTCCAGATCAAGGCGGACGGGAGGAGACTATTTGATTCTGGCGTGATGCGGTGCGGCGATGCGGCCAGGGCCGTGGATCTGTCGCTGGCGGGCGTCACGAACCTGCTCCTCCTGGTCACCGACGCGGGTGATGGGAAGACCAGCGATCACGGCAACTGGGCGGAGGCGCGCTTCGTTGTCGAAGGGGCGAGGCCGGCCACGGCAGCAGGGCCGCTGGCGCCGAGGGAGGAGCCGTACGTATTGACGCCTAGTCCGGGACCCGCCCCGAAGATCAACGGGCCGCTCGTGTACGGCTGCCGGCCGGGCAATCCCTTCATCTATCGGATACCGGCCACCGGCGAGCGCCCGATCGCGTTCTCCGCGGAGGGCCTGCCGGAGGGGCTGCGGCTCGACGTGGCGCGGGGGATCGTGACGGGGGCGTTGCGCGGGCGCGGCGAATACGCCGTGACATTCCATGCCAAGAACGGGCGCGGGGAGGCTAGGCGCGCGTTCCGGATCATTTGCGGTGACAAGATCGCGCTGACGCCGACGATGGGATGGAACCACTGGTACGCCCATTACAACCGGATCACCGACGCGATGATGAGGGAGGCGGCGGACATCATGGTGAGCAGCGGCATGGCCGATGCGGGTTACCAGTACGTCAGCATCGACGACTGCTGGATGAACGCGCCCGAGTTCCCGGACCCGAAGCGCGTCGGGCCGCTGCGCGACGAGAAGGGCGACATCGT
>JADLBR010000264.1 GCA_020847615.1 Verrucomicrobiia bacterium | reverse complement strand
TCGACGACGCGCAGCGCGTGGCCCCCGCGCTCCAAGACATACACGTTCCCCCTGCGGTCGGGGGCCACGGCCCGCGGATCGACCAGGGGCGCCTCGGACGCCTTGGCCCCATCTTCGGGCCTGCCCTTCTGCCCGTTGCCCGCCACGACCTTCGATTTGCCGCTGGACAGGTCGATCGCGTGGACGCGGCGCAGGTCCGCCACGTAGAGCGTCTTGCCCGCGAAATCGAGCGTGATGCAGTAGGGGCCGGCGCCCTTCGCCTTGTCGGGCGGCACCGAGAACCCGGGCAGAGCGGCGATGCTGCCGGCCTTCACGTCCACCTTGCGGATGCAGCCGTTCCACGTGTCCGCGACAAGCACGTTGCCATCGGGCAGCACGGCCAGATTGTGCGGGCCGTTGAATTGCGCCGAGAGCGCGGGGCCGCCGTCGCCCGAGAAACCCGTCTCGCCCGTGCCGGCGATGTGTTCCAAGACACCCTTGGGCCCCACCCGCAGCAGCCGGTTCCCGCCGGCCATCTCCACGATATACATGGTGCCCGCGGCGTCGAATTCCGTCCCGAAGGGCACGCGCAGCGCCGCCGCCTCCGCGGGCGAACCCGGTCCCCCGGCCCCGCCGCCGGCCACGACCTCGATATTCGCGGCGGCGCACGGCGAGGAGACAAGGACAAGGGCAAGGCCCGCGGCCGGGCAACGCGATATCGATCTCATGGTCTCACCCTATCGGACCCCGGGCAAAATGACCAGCCCGCGAGGCATCGCAATGCGCCCATCTTGATGCTTTGACAGCATCATGTAACGATGTATTGATGCCTCCATGAGAACGACTGTCACATTGGACGCCGACGTGGAGCAGGCGCTGCATCGCGTGATGCGGGCGTCGCGGACTCATTTCAAGGCGGCGTTGAACGATGCCTTGCGCCGCGGTTTGAAAGGGGTGCTGCCGAAGGCGGCAGCGCCGATCAAATTGGAAACCAAGGCGATGGGGTTGAGGGAGGGAATCGACCCATTCCGGATGCACGATCTGGATCAGGATCTCGAGTTGGAGGAATTTCGGCGAAAGACCCGGCGGCTGAAGGAGGCCCGGGGATGATCCTGCCGGACGCGAACCTCCTGCTGTACGCCACGGACAGCGAAAGCCCTTTTCACAAAACGGCGAAGGCTTGGTGGAGGAGATGCCTGTCGGGCAGCGAACCCGTCGGGCTCTGCGCGGTGGTTGTGTTCGCGTATCTGCGCCTCGGGACCAGTCCGCGGGCATTTCGCAATCCGCTCTCCGTCGAGGAGGCGACGCGGCGCGTGCGCCGCTGGCTCGGGTGCCCGGAGATCGAATATTTCGAGATGACCCTCACGGATGTGGAGACGGCCATGGCGATGCTCGAGGGAGCCGGCGCCGCAGGAAACCTGACCACCGACGCACAAATCGCCGCGATGGCAAGAAGACTCCGCGCGACCATCCACACCGCAGACACGGACTTCCAGCGATTCGCGGGCGTGAAATGGTTCAATCCGATCCTCGGCAGGCAGGGCTGAAAGCGCCGGCATCCGGGGAAGCGGATCGGGCGCGCTCGCCACTACGTGCCCGCCGCGCCCCGCGCGCGAAACACCGCCACGCACTCGATCTGGGCGGTCTGCGGGAACATGTCGATCGGTTGGACGGACTCGAGGCGCAGGGCGCCGGCCAGCCGGGCGGCATCGCGCGCCAGCGTCGACGGGTCGCACGAGACATAGACGAGCCGGCCCGGCGTCCTTTTCAACAGGGCCTCAATGACGCCCCGGGATAGCCCCTCGCGCGGCGGGTCCAGCAGCACGGCCTCGGCCCGGGTGCGCGCCAGCCACTCCTCGGCGGTCCCCTGCCGCCACGTGATATTCGGCAGCTTCGGGACATCCCGCAAGAGGCGCGCGTCGACATCGCACGCCTCGATGGTGCCAAAAATCCCCGCCAGCACCTCCGTGAAGAAGCCCGACCCGCAGAATCCCTCGAACAGTCTCTCGCCGCCCGGCGCGAGGGCCCTCGCCACCGTATCGCGGAGGGCGGCGCGCAGAAAGCGGTTGCTCTGCGCGAACCCGGATCGGGGGAGGCCGGCCTCGCGCAACGAAAAATGCCCCTCCGAGGGCGCGCGCGCCCGGAGTTCCGCCAGGCGAGCGTTGACCCCGTCGCTGGCGATCGGGCAGCGCTCCACGTCCACCAATGTCGCCCCGTCGCGGCTCCAGAAACCGACGACGCCGCCCCCCGCGTGCACGGCGATGCGGTTGCGGTAGCCGTAGGGCTCGGGGCTTGGCACGATGGCGGCGACGGGCGGATCGGCGATCTTCCCGATGCGGGCGAGCGTCTCGCGCACCTGCCGCTCCTTGATCGCGAGCTGCGCGGGATAGCGGATGTGCTGGTAGCAGCAGCCCCCGCATCGCCCAAAATGCCGGCACGCCGGCTCCCCGCGATCCGGCGACGGCGTGATCACCGCCTCGACCTCGGCGCGCAGGAATCCCTTGCGCTCCTCCACGACCCGCGCGTCCACGATGTCGCCCGGCGCCGTCAGCGGGACGAACACGACCCGGCCCTCGTGGCGCGCGATGCCATCCCCGCCGAACGCCACGCCGGTCACCTCGAGCCGAAGCACGCCCTGTCCCGGAGCCATCATCGGACGGGCACCTGCAGTTCCGCGCAGCGCATCCAGTCCAGCCGGAAGGCCAGATGATGATAGAGCAACAGGCGGGGACGCCCCTCGATCACCCGGTTCTGCGCCTGGATCCACTCGGCGATCTGTCGCATCCGCGGACGGATATTCTCCCACGTGTACGCGCCCTTGAAAGAGAGCGAAACCACGGGGCACTCGTCCAAGAGATCGATCGAGATCTCCTCGCCCTCCGGCGCGAGCACCCGCGAGTCCGGCGGCAGCGGCACCATGAAGCGCACCTTCCCCTTGCCCGGCTCCCAAGCCAGATCCGGCAGCTCGATGACCAGCGGCTTGACCTGGTTGAGCCCGTGCCCCGCCACGAAGCGCTTCAGCTTCAGGTCGATCCTGTCCAGCGCCGAGAAGGGATCCTCCTCCGTCGCCATCCACGCCGCCTGGAAGCTCGGCACGCTCTTGGTCCACACCTGACCCACGGGGCTCATCGGCAGCACCACGTCCGCGCCGATGGCGGGCGAGACCGCGGCGCACACGAGCACCAACGACAAGATACGCATCCGCCTAAAATGCCATCGACGGCCACCGGTGTCCATCCGCGGTTCTGCGAGCGAACCGGCGCGGCGTCCTCGCGCCGATGACCGCCCGCGGCAGGATCGGGCTTGCGGTCCCATCGTTCCGGGGGTAATTCGGGTCCGTGGGCACGCCAGAGCCAGACCAGGCGCAGCTGCCGGCGATCGTGCGCGACGCGCGCGCCCTGACCGAGGAGATCGGGCGCGTGCAGTCGGGCCTGACCGACATCGCCAGGAATTTCGTCGCGCGGCTCAACGCGGAATTGGCCGCCGTGCAGCGGCGCGTCGTCGATGTCGCCGCGGGCCGCAACCCGCCGCGCCGCGTCCGCTCCGATCTCGCCGAGATGATCGAGATCGCGCGGTCGCTGCAGCTCAAACCAAACAAGGGACGCCGCAAGGACATGAAGCGCGTCGATGGCCTCGTCGGCGAACTCCAGGGCATCGTGGAAAAATGGTGAACGACCCCGCCCGCCCGGGCGCGCCCGCGCCCGAGAGGCGAGCCATCATCGACCTCGGCTCCAACACCGCCAAACTCCTCGTCGCCGACGCGGGCCCCGGCGGACTTGGCGCCGTGCGCCTTGAGCTCAGTGTCCCGTGCCGCCTCGGGTGGCGCCTTGGCGAGACCGGCGAGATCGCGGGCCCGTCCATCGACCGCGCGCTCGAGGTGGTCGGCGAGTTGCTCGAGGCCGCGCGGGACGAGGGCGCCTCCCGGATCGCCGCCGTCGCGACCAGCGCGCTGCGCTCCGCCCGCAATGGCCACGACGTCGTCCGCGCGATCCGCGAGCGCCACGGCCTCGGGGTCGAGGTCCTCACGGGCGAGGAGGAGGCCGAGGGCGTGTTCCGCGGCGTGGTCAGCGACCCCTTCTTTCGGGACCGGCGGATCCTGGTCATGGACCTCGGGGGCGGCAGCGCGGAATGGATCGAGGGCGAGGGGGGGGAGATATCGCGCAGGGTGAGCGCCGAGGTCGGCTGCGTGCGCATGACCGAGCGCTTCCTGCCTGACCACCCGGTGAAGCCAGAACAGCGGGCCGCGCTCGAGGAATTCCTCGCGGGGGCCCTGCGCTCGCCGCTGGCGGGCTTCGCGGCGCGCGGAAGGGCCGCGGTGGTGACCGGCGGCACCGCGTGCGCCCTGGCCGCGCTGCGCGATCCGGAGTTTCTGGAGAAGGCGCGCGCCGGGGGACGGGAGCTGTTCTCGCTGGGCGAGGCCGCGGCGATGGTCGCCGGCCTGACCGGCAAGTCGCTTGAGGAGATCGAGGCCAACCCGCTGGTGCCGCCGCAGCGCGCGGACGTGATCGTGGCCGGCGGCATCACGCTCGTCGCGGTGCTCGGGATGCTGGGGGCCGCCGAATTCTACGTCTCGACCCGGAACCTGCGCTACGGCCGGCTGCTGTCGATGGGGGCCGCGCGATGCGCGCCGTGATCGCCGGGGGCGGCGCGGCGGGCTTTTTCGCGGCGATCGCCTGCGCGCGCGCGGCGCCCGGCGCGGACGTGCGCATTTTGGAGAAGGGCGCGGAGTGCCTGGCCAAGGTCAGGATCTCGGGCGGCGGGCGATGCAACGTGACGCACGCCTGCTTTGACCCGCGGGAGATGGCGGCGCGCTACCCCCGCGGCTCAAAAGAACTCATCGGGCCGCTCCGGCGTTTTGGGCCACGGGAGACGGTGGCCTGGTTCGAGGAGCGCGGCGCGCGGCTGAAGGCCGAGGCCGACGGGCGGATGTTCCCGGTCACCGACTCATCGTCCACGGTGGTGGACTGCCTGGTGCGCGAGGCCTCGTCCGCCGGGGTCCGGGTGACGACGCGCGCCGGCATCCGGGGCGCGAGGCGAGAGCAGGGCGGGGGCTTCGAGTTGCTCATGGACGACGGCGCGCGGATCGCGTGCGACCGGCTGCTGCTGGCCACGGGCGGTTGCCGCACCGCGGCGGCGGGCGGGCTGGCCGTCGGGCTGGGGCACTCCCTTGAGCCACCGGTTCCCTCGCTGTTTTCTTTCCATGCGAGCGACGTCTGGGTCCGGGAGTTGCCCGGCGTTTCCCTGGCCGATGTGTGCCTGTCGGTGCCGGGAACCGCCCTGCGCGAGCGCGGCCCGATGCTCTTCACCCACCAGGGGCTGAGCGGGCCGGCGATCCTGCGGTTGTCCGCGTGGGGCGCGCGCGCACTGCACGGGCTCGGCTATCGTTTCCCGCTCCACGTCGGGTGGCTGCCCCAGATGGACCCCGACGCGCTCCGTGCGGCGATCCAAGGAGTCCGGCGCCAGCATCCGGCCCGCCTCGTGGCCAATGCGCCCGTGGGTGGTCTGCCCGCCCGTCTATGGGAGCGACTGGCGCTGGCGGCCGAGGTGGCGCCCGGCACGCGATGGGGGTCATTGACCCGCGCCGCCGCTGCGGCGCTCGCCGCCACGCTTTCCGAAACGCGGATCCAGATCGCGGGCAAGAGCCTCAACAGAGACGAGTTCGTCACCTGCGGCGGCGTGCGGCTCGCGGAGGTCGACCTCCGGAGGATGGAGAGCCGGCTCTGCCCCGGCCTGTTCTTCGCGGGAGAACTGCTGGACATCGACGGGATCACGGGCGGCTTCAACTTCCAGGCCGCCTGGACGACGGGCTGGATCGCCGGCCACGCGATGGCAGGATGATCGCATGGGAACATCGCGGGACGAGCGACGCCGCGCGGCCGATGCCGCCGTGGCCGAGGTGCGCGGCATCTACGCCGATCTGGCGCGGCGCCCCCTCGAGCGCGCCTGCACCCTGCGCACGGAGTGCTGCCAGTTCGCCATCACGGGCCGGATTCCCCACCTGACGCGGGGCGAGGCCCTGCTGGCCGCCCGCGCGTTCCGATCCACCGGCCGCAGGGCCCTCCCCAATCCCGGCGATGGCGCCTGCCCCCTGCTGCAACCGCGCACCCTCCGCTGCCTCATCTACGCGGACCGCCCGTTCGGTTGCCGCACCCATTTCTGTGACGCGGCGGGTGGGCCATGGCCCCGTCGCGAGGTGCTCGAGCTCATCCGTCGGCTGGAGGCCATCGACGCGCGCCTCGGCGGCTGCGGCCCAAGGACCCTGCAGGGCGCCGTGGCCGATGCCCTGGCCCACGAATGACGGTGGCCAGGAGGCTGCCGGACAAAGCCAGACAGCCTCCCTGGAGCGCGCCATGGCATTGCGCGATGCCTGGGGCATATTCCTCTCATGCCTGCCTCGCTGGAAGGGTTTCGGCCGAACGATGCCATGCGCGCGGAGGTGGCGGCTTTCATGGGGGAGCGGGAACCCGAGCCCGAGCACGTGACGCAGGTCTGCGCCCTGGCCCTATCCCTCTTCGACCAGCTCCAGGAACGACATCGGCTGGACGAGGGGGCCAGGTTTCTCCTGGAGTCCGGCGCGCTGCTGCACGACATCGGCTGGAGCGAGGCGCCGGATGGCCGCAAGCACCACAAGCTGGCCTACCAGATGATCCGGTCCCACGCGTGGGAGAGCGTGCCAGCCGAGGCGGTCGCCGTGATCGCGCTCATCGCCCGGTACCACCGGAGGGCCATGCCCGACGCAAGCCACGAGGGATTCGCCGACCTCGCCCTCGCCGACCGAGAGCTCGTCAATGGGCTCGCCGCGATCCTGCGCGTGGCCGACGCGCTGGACCGCTCCCACCAGGCCCGCGTGAATGGCATCGGCGTCCACGACCGGGGCGACACCATGGAGATTCGCCTCCGAACGCCTTACCCCTGCGGCGCGGAACTGGACGCCGCAGAGTCCAAGAAAGATCTATTCGAGGAGGCCTTCCGCACCTCTCTGTCGTTCGTGCTCGAGGGACGATGACGCCCCGCGCCCCGCTCGAAAATTGAGCATCGCATCCCGTAGCCGAACGCGTGAGCGTTTGGCCGCCAAAGCCTCACGGCTTCGGCTACATTTTCTGCACCGGCGGTCCGGCGGCTGCCGGATGGGATCGGACTCGAAAATAGCCGCGGGCGAGTGGCGACCGTGGCCAGGATCCGGAATGCGCGCGTCAGCGCCGTTCCTCGCCGGCGCCCTCCAGCGACCCGATGTTCCGGGCGACCTCGTTCTGGATGACGCTGCACAGCTCCAGCGCGCACAGCAGGGATTTTCCCACTTTGGGGAACCCCTCCAGTTGCAGGTTGAAGTGCTCCAGTTGGGGCAGGGGATCGGGGCGACACATCCGATCCCAGCAGAACAGCCGCACGTCGTTGAGCACGCGCAGCAAGGAGATCGCCTCATCGAGCCCCAGGGACGCCCTCATCCTGCCGGCCTCATCGGTCCGCCATCGGAGCCGCAAGAACCACGCGGCCCTGCGCCGGAAGTGCGCCTCCTCGTCGCGGCGCAAGGCCGTGGTGGTCTCCCGGTCCGGGGCCGGCGGTCGGTCGGGCCGCGGATCCACAGGGACGCACGCCTGGTGGTGCTCCCTGAGGAGGTGAATGAACGGCTGAAAGAAGGGGTGCAGCAATATCTCGTACGTCGGCCTGCCCCCCGCAGTGCCCCGCGCCACCTCGATGAGAGAGAGCATCATTGGATCCTCTCGATGGTGACCGACAACCCAAAGCGGCGCAGCTCGTAGAGGTAGTGCTCGACCCGCTCGCGCGTCTCGTGCGCGAGCACCGTCCGACCCGATCCCAGCATCTCCGTCACGTGCCGGTCGATCTCCGCGGGACCCCAGCCGAACGTCACCCGCAAGGCGAGCCGTATGTAGCTGATCAGGTTGACCGGGTCCCGCCACAGGACGACGAGGTGCCCCTTGTCCCAGGCCTCGCGGATCTTGGCCTCGATCGCGCGCAAGGAGGCCTCCCCGCGCTTCTGACCCTCTTCCATTGGCTCGCCCATGTGAATGCGGGGCCGTTTTACCAGAACCCCGGGGACCCAGCCCAGCCCGCAAATGATGGGCTTGCATTAATTTTCCACCCGGGAGGCTGCCGGACTTCGTCCCGCAGTCTCCCCCGGCACACTTCCTGACTCTGGGGTGGTGACAGCCGCGCGAAACCGACCTAGATTGCCGCGCGGTTCGGGATGCGGCACGACGCTCCCCCCGCGGACAGTTGGGTCATGAATGCCGATACCACAGGACGATGGCTCCCCATGGGCCGCGCCGCCTTGGCGCTGTCCGTGGTCGCCACGGTCATCGGCTGCGGCACCCCTTCCGATCAGGCCCGGCATCGGCTGCAGCGGGCCAAGGTCGCCCCGGAACCCGCCTCTCTGGTCAACGCCGCAGGGGCGGGACAGGACGAGATCATCCGGTGGCTCCTCGCCGCCGGCATCCCCGCCACTTCGCGCGACGCGTCCGGACGCACGGCGCTGATCGCGGCCGCGCAGAGCAACCGCATTGCCACCGCCACCCTGCTGATCGAGTCCGGCGCCGAACTGAATGCCCCCGATGGCTTGGGCGCATGCCCGCTCTCGTATGCCTTGCGATTCCCCTCTCCAGAGATGGTCTCCCTCCTGCTTGAAAAGGGCGCCTCCGGTCACGCGGAGATCCGCCCCGGAGAGCCCGCGCTGGTCCATGCCGCGCGCCATGGCGACCCGAGGCTCGCGGATGCGCTCATCCGCGCCGGCGCCGTGCCCGACCACAGGGCCAAAGATGGCTGGGCCGCCTTGCCTCTGGCGATTTCCAGGTCCGACGAGACCATGGCCGTGACGCTGCTCGGTGCCAAAGCCGATCCCAACGCCTTCGCTCCCTCCGGGGACCCGCCACTCGCCATCGCCATCCAATCGACGAACGCATCCCTCGCCTCCCTGCTCCTCCGCCATGGCGCCAATCCGAATGCGTCCGATGCCTCGGGCCGCTCGCCCCTGGAGCGGGCCGTCCAGGGCGGCGACAACACCCTGGTCGCGCTGCTCCTCAAGGCCGGGGCGAAGGCGTCGCCCGCGGGCCCGCTGCTCGCCGCCGCGCTCGAACGGGGCGACCATGACCTGATCGCCCTCCTCCTCAGCCACGGGGTCAAACCCGATAGCCAGGGGCCGGGCGGCAAACTCCCCATGCAGGTCGCCCTGGAAAGGAACGACGCCCGCCTCGCCCGCTCGCTACTCGCCGCGGGCGCCGACCCCACCCCGTGGCTCCTGCCTGCCGTGGAGCGCCGCGCCACCGCATTGGTCGAACTCTTGCTCAAGGGAAAAGCGGATCCCAACCGCGCGCCGCACGGCGCGGAGCCCCCGCTCCTTCTTGCCCTCCGCTCCGCCGACCTCCGGCTCGCCGAGCAATTGCTCGCCGCCGGCGCCGATCCCGCCCGCCTCGGGCGCGAAGGGCAACCCCCCCTGGCCATCGCGGTCGCCAACCGACAGGCCCGCGCCACAAGGCTCCTCATCGCCCACGGGGCCACCCCCAACTCCGCGATCGCCACGCCGGTTTCCGAGGGGTTCCTCAACCTGCTTGCCTCCGAGAAGACGCGCTTCTACCTCCAGAAGGACGCGGGCATCACGCCCCTGATGATCGCCGCCGGCCAGGGCGACGCCGAGACCGCCCGCGCCCTCCTCGACGGCGGCGCCAAGACCGACGTCAGGACGCAGCGCTACAAGCGCTATCCGCTGAACTTTGCCGCCGAGGCCGGGCACACCGAGGTCATGCAGATCCTCCTGGGCAAAGAACCGGGCGGCCGCTGGAAGGACGTCTACATCGAAATCGATCTGTCCGAGCAGAGGGCCAAACTCTGGCAGGACGGCAAGGTCAAGCTCACCAGCCCCGTGTCCACCGGGCGCTCCGGCTACCGCACGCCCAAGGGCGAATACGTCATCACCAACAAGTACCGGCATTGGATCTCGACGATCTACCGCGTGCCCATGCCCTACTTCATGCGCCTGAGCTGCGGCAGCTTCGGCCTCCACGCCGGTTACGTCCCGGGCTTCCCCGCTTCCCACGGATGCATCCGCCTCCCCCCGGAATACGCCAGGGCCTTCTTCCAGATCGCCGACGTCGGCCACCGCGTCACGATCACCGAATGAGCGCGTGCGCGCCACCGCCCCGCGCCAGGCCCGGCCCCCCGCGCCAAGCCCCCCGCGCCAAGCTGGCATTCCTCTAAATGTGCGTCTACATTAGTCGGTTTACGATGCCCGTTGGAAATCAGCGTCTTGGGAACCCTCGCCGCGCCGCCCCAATGATGGCCGCGCTGTGCCTCGCGGCGTCGGCCGTCGCCGAGGCGCCCCCGCTGATGCGTTCCCCGGCATCGTGCGAGCTCCGTTTGCCCATCGTGGTGGAGCGCGGTCCGGAGGACAGGCCCGTCGTCGTGGCCGCGCGCATCTTGTGGAATCCCGAGGGGGCGGCGCGGTCCAACCTCGAGACCCTCCAGTTCCGGTTTCTCGGTCCTGCGGCGGCCTCCGCGGAAGGGGCGGGGCCGCAGCTCTGGGCCTCGGCGCTCGCTTCGGCCATGGC
>JADLBR010000263.1 GCA_020847615.1 Verrucomicrobiia bacterium | reverse complement strand
GTTTGTGATTTCGAAAAATGGTGTTTGGGAGCGCGCGTCTCCATCCCAACCTGTTGCTATCGCGCGGTTTTCCCAGAGCCCGGACACTTCACAGCCCGCAAGGCTGTGAAATGTCCGGGCTAGCGCCACCCCGCGCGCCGGGGGCGGCGCTGACTCGAAAATTGCAGCGTCGCTCCCCGTAGCCGAACGCGTGAGCGTTTGGCCGCCAATCGCCTGAGGCGATCGGCTACATGCTTGGCCACGGTGGTGCCCCGCCGTGCGGGGCACGGGATCGCCCTACTCCGCGGCGATGCGGATGTTGCGGAATTCGACCTTCATGTCGAGGCCGCCATGGACCTGGAGCCCGATGGGAGCGGGATCCGTGTACTTCGGGTCGGAGAATTCGCTGACCTTCTCGCCGTTGAGCCAGACCGTGAAGGTCGTGCCCTTGGCGCGGATGCGCACGGTATTCCAGTCGCCGGCCTTGAGGAGGCGGTCGATGCCCTTGGCGTGGCCGGCCTCGGGGTACTTGTCCTTGCCCCCGGTGTAGAAGGCGCAGGTCATGTCCTTCTTCAGGCTGCGGGAGACGCCGAACTGGACCTGGAGCTGGGGCTTGCGGAAGAGGACGCCGCTGTCGATCTCGCCGGCCCAGCGGACCTCGGTCTCGAAGGTGAAATCGCCGTAGTCCTTCTCCGTCAAAAGGAGGCTGCCCTTCTTGTCGGGATCGCTCTGGCCGACGAGTACGCCGCCGGCGGCTTTCCAATGGAGGTTGGGCTCACACTTCCAGCCGGAGAGGTCTTTGCCGTTGAAGATGGGGGACGGATCGGCGGCGGCCAGGGCGAAGGGTGCGAAGGGTGCGGCCAAGAGGGCAAGAGCGAGTGTTTTCATGGATGGGGGAGATTCTTCGCCGCCGGGGGCATCGAGGCAAACCAAAACGGTGGGTGCTTGCATGGGGGCCGCGTTGGCGGCATAGGGGTCCGATGTCCGGGAAGGCCCATCTGCTGTTGCCGTGCGCCGCGGGCATCCTGTACGCGCTGTCCCAGTTCGGGCTGAAGCGCGCATTCGAGTTGGGCGTGGGGCCGTGGCGGTCGGCATTCATCGCCAATTGGCTGAGCGGGATGCTCTTCCTGCCGATGGCCTTCATCGTGCCCGACGGGCCCCTCGGGTCGGGTTGGTGGCCGGCGCTGGCGGCGGCGACGGCGCTATTCGCGGGGCAATTGCTGGCGTTCTTGGCGATCGAGCGGGGGGACGTGTCGGTGGCGGCGCCGATGATGGGCGCCAAGGTGCTTGGGGTGGTGGTGTTGTCGGTGCTCCTGTTCGGGCAGGCCTTCGGGTGGGACGTGTGGCTCGCGGCGCTGCTGACGACGCTGGCGGTCGCGATGCTACAGTGGGGGCCGCCGCACGACCGCGGGCGCATCGTGCGGACGGTGCTATTGGCCGGGGCCGCGGCCGCGCTATTTGCGCTATGCGACGTCATCATCCAGCGGTGGGCGCGCGACGCCGGTTTCTTCGTCTTCGGGGCCAAGATGTTCCTGCTCTGCGCGGTCTTCTCCTTCGGGCTGATGCGGTTTTTTCGCGGGCCGCTCCACGAGATCCGAGCGGTGGCATGGCCCTGGCTGGGGATGGGGGTGGTGCTGCTCTCATTCCAGGGGTTCCTGATGTTCGCGGCCATCGGCTATTTCCGGGATGCTGCGGGATCCAACATCGTCTACAGCCTGCGCGGCGTGTGGAGCATCGTGCTGGTCTGGGTCGCCGGGCGACAGCTCCGCAGCACCGAGGGGGAGGCCGGGGCGGCCGTCATGGCGCGGCGATTGGCCGGGGCGATCCTCATGGTGGCGTCCGTGGCCCTGATCGTGGCGTGACGCGATCGGGGCCCGGAGAAGGCCTATGTCTCAGGCAGGGTCCGCAACTTGGCCTCGTATCGGAGGAGCAGGTGCAGCACGATGTTGTAGCCGAGCCGATACGATCGCAGCAGGGAATCCTCGTTCAGGTTGCGGTAGAAGATCTTCCGGTACTCCCAGAACTCCTTCTCGTTGCGCTGCATGACGGCGTTGTCGATCTGGCGGAGCGAGTCGTCAAAGGTGACCTGCCACATGGCCCCGTAACCGTTCGCCGTATAGATGATGGCCTCGATGCCATCGAGCCGGATGGCCTCGACGGGCCACTGGGCAAAATTCAAGCCCGCGGGCATTTCCTTGAGGCGGAATCCGCCGTTGCCGTAGATGGGATGGTCCTCGGGAAGGCGCTCGAAGGGCTTGTCGTCATCGGGGATGACGCGCTTCATCTCGCGGCGGAACGCGATGTCGAATCGCGAGCGGTGGCCGGGGAGCGCATTGTCGCCCCAAATGCAGCCGCCGACCAGGAGGTACTTGCGCAGGTTGGTGATCTCCTCGTCGGTGAGCCGGAAATCCGACCGGCCCGTGAGGTAGATGAAAGGCGGTCTGGTCTCGAGGACTTCCGGGCTGTCGAGGCGCAGCACGTGACCCTGCACCCGCGCCTTGATCCGGCCCTTGCTGAACCGGTTCAGCATCTCCGCGAGATTGGGGATGCTGCCCCCGACGATCTCCGCCCCGTCACCGGCGAAGCGGACGAACGCCAGCGCATCCCCGCCACGGACGGGGCGCCCCAGATACACCGTGAAATCGGCGACCGCGTTCCCGTACCCGAGTTGCTTCTTTGCGCCGGGGAACCATTTGTCCCTGGAGATCCGGACCGCGTCCCACTGCTCGTCGGTGCGCTTGCCGAGTTCGCGGGCGGAGGGCGACGCCATTCCGTCGCCGGGGCCGTGCAGGGGACCGACGTCCCGGGCTAGCGCCACCGCGGGCCCCGAGGGTGCGTCGCGCATCGCGCTCGTGATGACGTCCGGGATCTTCGGCGTCTCGATGGGTGCCGCGCCCCGTGCGTCGGGGGCGATCGGACCGGGCGTGAGCGGCGGCGTCATAGGGCGAACGTCGGGTGCCCTGGGGCCCGGCGCGCCGAGAACGAGCGTCGTATCGGGCTTGAAGGCGTGGTTTCGCGACTGGACGGCATCGAATACCACCTTCGTGGCGAAGATCAGGAAGACCGCCAGGTGGAAGAGCAGCGCTCCCAGGAAGAAGCGTGCCTGCAGGAAGCGCTCGCGGACGCGCTGTTTTGTTTCGGTGGACTTGACGGACCCCTCGTCGTTTCCCATGGGCGAATATGCCACGTCTCGGCCGACATTTCCACCGGGTGGCGAATCGTCGCCCGCGCGGCGGGACACCACCGGAGGATGAAAATGTAGCCGATCGCCTCGGGCGATTGGCTCCCAAACGCTTACGCGTTCGGCTACGGGAAGCGATGTGGCAATTTTCGAGTCAGCAGATATCTGCGGCGGCGGTGTTGTCCGCGGTTCGAAGTATCAGGTCAGTTCCGCCACTCGAGGTCGAAGGTCTTGCCGTCGTCGGGGTGCATGCCATCGAAGGAGCGGAGCGTCAGCGTGGCGCCTCCGTCGCGCAGCGCCATGAGGACCCATCCGCTGATGCGTCCCTCCTTGAAGACATAGGCGACCGGCGGGAGGTTGACGAGGTGGATGCCGCTGTCGTGCCGCGCGAGGTTCCAGACGTGCGTGTGGCCGAAGATGAAGGCCTTGACGTGCTTCCGGGGCGCGAGCGCGTCCATGAGTGCGGCGGTGTCCTGGATGCCGTTCTTCGCGCCGTCCAGCTCCAGGTTGTGGTGCGCGATGACGATCGCCGGTTTGTCCGCATGGGCGTCCAGTTCGCCGGTGAGCCATGCGAGCTGGCCCTCGCCGATGAGGCCGGGGGTGACGTTGACCTTGTCGAGGGAGTCGAGCAGGAAGAGGTTGGCTCGGGGCGCCTGGATGAGCCCAACCTGTTTGCCGGTGAGGGGGCTCGGGGCGGGGAGGCCGGTCGCACGCATCGCGGCGATGAAGTTGTCGCGGTCATCGTGGTTGCCGAGCATGAGGTGTATGGGCAGCCCGGCCGCGCGCATGGGCGCGAGGAGGTCGATCAGGGTCGCATAGTCCCCGGGGAGGCCCCGGAGGTAGGCGCAGTCCCCGGCGATGACAGCGCCCGCGGGGTGGCCCGAGCGCGTGACCTGCCCCCCGACGGCGATGAGGTGGTCGGCCATGTTGATGCCACGCGCGACCGTGGCGCGATTGGCGTCGATGTGCGTGTCCGCGAGCAGGGCCCACAGGTCGGGATTCGCGGCGGCCTGTTCGGCGTGGAGGCGGGCGGCGAGTGAGGCGCCCGCGCCGACCAGGAGGGTCTTGGCCAAGAACTCGCGTCGCGTCAACCGGGGCAGGTGGATCGGCATGGGAGAATTATAGGGGGACCGGCTGGCATTGCACGGTCGTTCGTCAACCGGGCACGATGGCCCCGTGTTTCTTGAGCAGTGAACGGATCTCGCCGAGGGGGACGGAAAGGGGGGAGAGGCCCTTGGCGGCGGCGAGGGCCGCGGTGGCGCCGGCCGCCTGGCCCATGGCCATGCACGAGGCCTGGACGCGGAGCGCGGAATTGGCCAGACGGTCGCTGCTGATGCTGCGGCCCGCGGCCATGAGGTTGCGGCTGCCCTTGGGCACGAGGGCGCGGAGGGGGATCGTGGGCACGATGCCGCGCTGCAGCGGTTCGGGCTTCACGCCGGAGCGGTCGTGCAGGTCGATCGGGTAGAAGGAGTAGCCGATCGCGTCCTCGAAGACGCGGCCCGAGACAAAGTCGTCGCGGGTGATCTGCACCTCGCCCACGATCCGGTAGGTTTCCCGGACGGCGGTCTCCTGCTGCATGCGGCCGATCCGGGCCCCGGAGCACCCGGGCAGCGAGCGGATGAAACGCAGCAGACGCAGCACCGATGCGCGGCCCGCGATGTTCGCCTGGGTCTTGGTGGCCGACGTGGAGCTGTCGGCGCCGAAGATGTGCTGGGCGATCGAGCCGCCCCCGCGCAGGAAGTTAATGAAAGGGGAATCCGCGTGACAGTAATCGCCCTCCTTGAGCGACCCGTCCAACAGCGCGTGCTGGTAGCGTTCCTGGATCTCATCGGCGTTGAGTTTCGAGGTGTCGTAGCCGGTGAAACTGAACATGAGGGTTCCCGGCTGCGTCTCGGCCTCGCGGAGCCTCGGGAGGCCGAGCATGCCGACGATGTCGGCGCCGCCCGTGCAATCGATCAACTGTCGGCAGGCGATCGTGCGGCGGACGCCCTTGCCGATCGTCTCGACCTCCCACCCATCGCCGCGGGTCCGCACCGCCGTTGGAATCTCGTAATAGCAGATCGCGGCCCCCGCCTCCACGCACGCCTCCTCGGCGAGCGCCGCATAGAGCTGGCCATTGACGGAGACCTGGTGCAGCGAGTGGCGCTGCGGCGGCGTTGAAAAATCGGGCATCTTGCCGGAGTCCAGCGCCACGGCCTTGGCGACGAGGTCCCATCCGATCCCGGCGATGACCTGCTTTTCCCAGGCGTGGAAGAGGCCGGGGTAGGCCACGCCGCCCACGGTCGTCGTTCCGCCGAGCTGGCCGACCATTTCGACGAGCATGGTCTTGGCCCCGGCGCGCGCGGATTGGATGGCCGCGATGGTGCCGGCGGTGCCGCCGCCAATCACCAGCACGTCCGCCGCGCAATCGGCGGCGTCGGATGCGGCCCGCAACCATCCGGGCAAGGAGCCCACGCTCACCGCCCCCACGACCTTGAGTGCCTCGCGACGTTTCAGCATAATTTTCATTTTAGGGTTCCGCCTGCCTTATCCAAGCCGAGAAACTGGCTCGAAAAATACCGTCGGCCCACTCATAGCGGCCCGGGGATGGTCCGCACTCCAAAGGCCTTCGGCCGAAATGCGGTGACATCCTGAGACAGCGTCAACGCGCCCCGACAGCGGCCCATTTCGTGCGCAGCGCATCCCGTAGCCGAACGCGTCAGCGTTTGGCCGCCAAAGCCTCACGGCCTCGGCCACATTTTCCCAAGCCGGTGGTCCGACAGGCTGCTAGAAAGCAAAACCGCCTTAAGCATAAATAGTTATGACGGTGGCCCAAAGCGTGTCGCAAGGTTTCATCCGGATGGTCCCCGTTTTGCGACATCCTTCGCAACCTGTTCATATTCAAGCAAAGGGCGGTTTTGCCAGAGGAGTTTGCCGGACGAAGTCCGACAAACTCCTAG
>JADLBR010000262.1 GCA_020847615.1 Verrucomicrobiia bacterium | reverse complement strand
CATCGGCGAAGAGCCGCCCGGCCTTCTTGCGACGCTTCTCCATCTCGGCATGGTCTCGTGTCTTCGACATGCCGAGAATATACGCCGGAATCCGTCGAATGTCACCCTATTATACGATTCTCAATAGGGCAGGCTCGCCGGTCGCCGGGTCGGTCATGGCGAGCGCGGGGTTCTGCAGCGTGCTGCCGAGCAGGTAATGCGGCGTGCGCCAGGCGCAGTTGACCAAGGCGGAGTCGGCGGCGAGCCGCTGGCCATGCGCCTCCGCGGGCTTGGCCGTCTCGAGTTCGCCGAGGACGCGGTTGCGGATGCCAAAGGGCTCCGCCGCCGGAAACGCCCGCTTGGCGAGAAGGATGGCCTCGGGAGGCAGCTGGTAGCGGCTCGTCTCGATGACGCGCGAATGGCTGGAACCGGCGGGTTGGCCCTCCAGGGCGAAGAGCAGGTTCTTGTAGGGCTCGAAATCACCCCGCCCGCTCTCCGCGCGGCTCAGCCCGCCGCCGCGGCGCCCTTTCACGGAAATCTGGGCTTCTTCGATGAAGGCGAGATCGAGCAGCAATCCAAAACGGTGCCGGATGACGGGATCGGGCGAGAGTTCGTGCAGATTGAATAGCGCGGGCCAGGAGTATTTTTGATAGCCGGTCGAGCCGACCTCGGCCCAGAGCCCGGTTTGCGCGCGGCGGCGCGGCCATTCGCGGAAGAAGGCCGTGTGAGCGGTGGCGTGCTCGGCCGTGGTGTGCCCGTCGGCGAGCCTGCGGTCGCGGTAGGCCGGGTCGTCCCGCAGCAGGGCGGTCACCAGATAATAGGGCGGCCGGCGGTTCAGGTCGTGGTTCTCCGTTCCGAGCAGCAGAAAATGATCATCGGGGCCGGCATCGGCGAGCCGGCTCTCCCCGCTGACCCAGAGCCAGAGCGCCTCCTTCATCGCGGCCTCGGTCTCCGGCCTCAGGCGTCCGGGAAAATGCGGGCTCTTCGCATGAAAGAGGCTGAGCGTGCGCACATAGTCGGTCACGGAGAAGAAGGTCCACGGCAGGTTCCCCGGATCTTCCGGGGAGGTGGCGGGCAGCTGCGCGGGCTTCGAGGCAAGGAATTCATTCGCCCGCTTGAGGAGGCGCGCGTTGGCCTCGTCCACCTTCTCGTTCAGGTAAAGTGCCGCGAGACACCAAAGGTTGTCGCCCCAGGTGCCGTCCGGCCATGCCGTGCCTTTCGCGATGGTCTTGCGCAGGGACTGTTCGCGCAGCTTGAGCGAGGCGGCGCGGGTTTCGGCGACGAGTCCTTCGTGGCCGGCGAAGCGGTCCGCTGACGGCCGGGCGAGGGCTTCTTTTGCCGGCTCATCCGAGCGGATCGCAGCGACGGCGGAGATGGCGCGTTGCGGTGCCCAGGTGAGGGCGAAGCAACAAGCGGCGAGGTGGGGCAGAGATCGCAGCCTCATGGCCCGTGGGGTGGGCGGGCAACGAGGGTCATCGGGCATTGTTCTTGTCCTGTTCCGGTTTCAAGATCGGAGGAACCGCCTCCTTGGCGAACCGATCGAGGATCGCGGTCAGCTCGCGCACCTTTTCCGGTTGCTCGGTGGCGAGGTTGGTCGTTTCCGAAGGATCGTCGGCAAGGTTGAAGAGTTCCAACTGGTCGGGAGCGGCGCGACCCCGGCGTGGCTTTTCCCGCCTGGACTTCGCGGCCGAGGGTTCGTCCTCGTCGCCGGTGTCTGACTGCCCGTTGCGCACGAGCTTCCAGGGCCCGGCACGGATCGCGCCCTCGCGGCCCACGGCATTGAGCAGGAGGTGCTCATGCGGCGAGGGTCTGCCTTCGGCGATCGCGGGCCAGATGTCGCGGCCATCGAGCGGCTTCGCGGCATCGGGCTTGGCGCCCGCGAGCCTCACCAGCGTGGGAAACCAATCCACCATGTGCAGCGGCTCGTTGACCACCAAGCCCGCCGGGATGCGGCCCGGCCAGTTCGCGAGCGCGACGACGCGCACGCCGCCCTCATAGAGACTGCCCTTGCCGGCGCGCAGCGGGGTGTTGCGCGCGATGTCGCCCTTGACGGTGAGGCCACCGTTGTCGCTGGCGAAGATGATCAGCGTGTTGTCGCGGATGCCGGCCTTCTCGACCGCGGCGACGACGCGCCCGATGCCCTCGTCCATCTCGGCGATCATGCCCGCGTAAACGCCTCGCGTCGGCCCGAGGTGCTCGTGGGGTTTCGAGTATTGCGGCGGGCATTCCAGCGGCGTGTGCGGCGCGTGATAGGCGAGGTAGAGGAAGAGCGGTTTGGAAGCGTCGCGCCGCTCGATCAGGCGCACTGCCTCCCGAGTCAACAGGTCCGTACGCCAGCCTTCATCTGCGCAGGGTTTCTCGTCCCGTTGAAAATCGCCCCCGCCAGAGAGCCGGTGCGCGTGCTGGCCGCTGTCGGCGCGGAGCCCGTACGTGTGATCGAACCCGCGCTGCATCGGCCAGTACGCCCGATCGAATTCGCCGACGTGCCACTTGCCGCAGTGCGCGGTGGCGTAGCCGGCCTCGCGCAACGCTTCGGGCAACAATCGCTCATCGAGCGACAATCCGACCCGGGAAGCCGGCCGCAGCACGTTGAACTGCCGCCCGTAGCGGATCGGATAGCGCCCCGTCAACAGCGCGCAACGGGTGGGCGTGCACACCGGCAGCGCGTAAAAGGCCTCCAGCCTGGCGCCTCCGGCGGCGAGGCGGTCGATGTGGGGCGTCTTGATCTCAGTGCCGTGGTATCCCACATCCCCGTAACCCAGATCGTCCGCGAGGATGAGGAGGATGTTGGGCTTTTCGGCGGCCATGAGGCCGCCGCCGAGGAGGGACAAGAGCGCAACAGGGAGGATGTGGGGTCTGACGGTCATCGGTGAGCAGGACAGAAAGGAAAATTGTCGCACATGGCGAAAGGAAAGAAAAGGGGGGTTCATGAGCGGTGGCAGAATCCGGCGTCGGCCGGATGGAGACACCGCTTTGGAACCGCAGCCTGATCGCCTCTGGCGATCGGAGCGCGGGCGTTGGCCCTGGCGCGGGTTCCGGCTCCGCCGGACGCCAAAGCGGTGTCGCCGCTGCGCTCTGCCACCGCAGTCCAAAAATGGGTCACCGCCTCAGCTTGGAGGCGACCACCGGGCACACAACTAACTGAATTACAATAGACTATCCCAGTTATTACCGTTATCCGCGATTTTGAAGTTTCAGGTCAGGAAAATATCCCCGGCATGCCAGATATCCGTGGTTCCGAGCTTCAGGGCCCATCCTCAAGTCGCAACGCAAAGGCCCAGAGCCTCCACTGCATGTTGTCGAAGTTGCTGAGCTTCACGAGGACCGACACCTCGCCCGCCGGGAGTTCCACCCGCGCGGATTCCTCGGCAAACCCCTTGTCGTGGCGCCCGGAATAGACCTCCTTGCCGTCCACCCAGACCTTGATCCAATCGTCGAACCCGACGCGCAAGGCGTACGCGCCGGCCTTGGGGACCCGCATCTTTCCCAGCGCGTAGGCGCTGGCCTCGACGGGTTGCGCGCCATTGTTCGTGGGTCCCCTGCCGCGGAAACACCGCACGAAATCGCACCACCCGTGCTCGTATTTGACGATGGCCGGGATCGCGAAGGTGGTCGGCCCCTCGGGCAGGCCCTTCAATTTGCTGTTGAAGACCCCGAACCCCGCGACGTGTTCCTTGGGCCATTGGTCCACGGGCGCCTCGGCCCACTCGCGCCGAGAGAAGTTCTCGTATGTTTTGCATTCGAACGGCCCCGCGATCTTCCACTCGTCCGGGGCGAGGATCTTCGGCGCGGGCCGCGGCTCGACGTAGGCGTAGATGAGGCTCTCGGTATTGTTGGCCTTGGTGCCGAAGCGCAGCGAGGCGGATGTCGCGAAGTGGATCGGGTCCGGGCCGAAGATCCGGTACATGACCCCGTCGTATCCCGAGCCCAGGGCGTTGTCCGCGCCACGCTTTTCCGTCAATGGTGCGCCAACCCAGTCGGTCTGCACCGGCCATATGCCGAAGCTCATGTTGAAGACGTCCTCGCCGCCGATGCCGCGGATGGGGTTCGGCGCCGTCTCGCCGTCGAGCAGGAAGGTGTCGCCGCCGGTGTGGTACCACGCGTCGCTGTCGTCCTTGACCTCGATCGCCTGCACCATCCCCGCCACGAAACCCCGCCCCTCGATGTCGGCCATCGGGATGCTGCCGAAGCGTTCCGCGGGCGCCTCGCGGCGGTGGATGGCACAAAGTCGCAGCGGGGTCAGTTGCGTCCCCTCGGCATATCGCTGCCAATCGGCCATGAACCAGATGCCCGATCCCCTCGGGCCGCGGTTCTCTAGCTCGATTCGCAGGGAGCGAAACGGGATCGGGAAGTAGCAGTTGAACGCGTTCTTCGGCAGCACCTTGATCGCCGCGCTATCGACGGTGTACACGTCGCGCCCCAGCAGGATCATGAAAAATTGCGCCAGCGTCATGTCCACCGCGGGCTTCTCCGCGCCGTCGTAGAAATATCGCAGCCTGAGCTGGTGCGCCCAGTCGGCGTCGGTCTCGGGATTCTGCCCGTGATTACACGTCAGCCACCAATGCAGGATGCAGCCGGGCCCGGCCTGATCAAACAGGACGATCCTCTCGCCCGGCTTGATCCCAGACCGCTGCGTCACCCGCTGGCTAATGCCGATGGCCGGCAGCTCCAACTGTCGATGGAACAGGGACTGGCCCCACGCCTCTGGTGATAAAGCGCCATGTAATCCACAGAGGACCGTCCAAATCGTGACGAAGTTGCCTGTCGTCCATCGTGCGCCCATGTCTGCTCCTTCCGGTTTGCCCTTTCTCTTGATTCAAGACCCTGGGACGAGCCTCAGATAATCCAGCCCGACCATGTACGCCTTTTTCGCCTTGGGATTGGCCCCGATGATGGCGATGCCGAGTTGGTTCTCGCCCTTTTTCATCTCGAAAGTGCCGAGATCGATCTCCTTGGTGTGAACGACGCCCTCGTTATAGAAGTCGATCGGCGCGGCGGCCGCGGTGCCATTGATCTCGAATTGGGCGATCCCGTAATCGCGTGCCTTGAGGAAACGGCCCAGGACGCGGTGCTTCCCGTCGGCGGGCACCTGAAAACCCAGCAAGAGGCTATCGCCCGGTTTCTGGCCACCGTGCCACCAGAGATGGGCCCCGCCGCTGTCGCCATCCCACTCCTGGGGATCGAGGCGGCCAACGCCCTTGATGACGCGCAATGATTCCCCCTCGATGGCGCCGGGGACCACCGTCGGCTTATGGGCGGCCATCGGGCGCAGGCGCACGTCGTCGGGCCGGATGGCGGGGAAGGCGTCGGTCGCGCCCGGTGCGGCGTACCAGTAGGCCAGCACGGAGGCGTTGATGGCGCACTTCTCCCAATGCCAGATCTCCATATCGAAACGGATATCCCGCTGGAAGGGGATGCGGTCGAGGATGTGGAACCGGTTGATGCTCGTCCGGCCGAAGTTCCCGGGCCCATCGCAGCGCGACTGGCTGTGGTACGGATGTTCAAACAACTGGGGACTGCACCACGCGTACCCAAAGTAGTCCTCGGTGCCAGTCCCGAAGTGGCTGGGGAATGCCTCGCCATCGACGTAGATCTTCTCATCGCCCTCGCCCCACCATTTCCGCACCGGGTTATCGAGACTGAAGGAAACCCCAGCGAACACGCCGCGCCCGCGCGCGGTCAGGTAGTTCCAGTCGATCTTGGGGTCGGTGGGCAGATCGTGCTGGATGCGCCACTTGGCATGGAACCGCATCGAGCGCTCCGTCCAGGGTCGAGGCACGGCCACGGCCTCAAGTTGGAAGGCGACGGGCTTGGGGCCGTGATTCTGGACGGCCAGCGCCGCCCTCTGGCGGAAGGGCATGGGCCAGCGCGATTCCATCGCGCCATCCTTTGTCACGGTCAATGGCAGCGTGGCCATCGGCTGGATGCCGGGCCCAGAGCCAAAGAAGTCGCCCAAGGGCGCGGCGACCGTCGTCTCCCCGTCAAAGGTCATCGTCAGCACGCAGGCGCGAAGCGCCGGCTCGTCGCGGTCGCCGGAAGGCGGCCACCAAAGCCGAAAGAGTCGGATCGCGCGCTCGCCCTCGAACAGGTCGAGCTCCGCCCGCTCACCCGGCGCGATGGAAAGATCCGCCGTCTTGCGACCGGCATCGGAGGGCAAATCGAGGGCCATTTCCGGCGCGGAGAGCTTCCCCGCGGCGGCCTTGAGTTCCGCCGCGCACGCCGCGAATTGCCCGGGCTCAAAGGTGACCACGGGCGTGCCGGCGGCGTAGGTCCGGTAGCCCACGTGATAGTAGAATTTCTCCAGGTCGCTGGTCACCTTGCAGTGCCTTGCGTAGGGGATCGGCAGATAGAGATTGAAGCCCTTGCTGGTCTCGCAGGCGAAGGGCGGCGGCAGATGCGGGTGTTGCCCGCCGAGAAGTTCCTTCATCGGCGCCTCGATCGCCGGGCGCGCCTCCCTGTCCAGGTAGATCCGCAAGGTGCCCGCCATGTCCTTGTGCGTCGCCCAGATGCGCACGATGGCACCGGGGCCATCGGCATCCATCATGACGAATTCCTTACGCCCGTCGCGCTCCTCGACCCGCAGAAACTTCCCGCTGTCGCCATTGGCAAACCACGTCGCCGGATCATCGGGCGTCGTCGAGGCGCGGTCGTAGGAGGAGAACTGCCGGCAGGTGTAGGCGGGCGAGGGATACTCCGCCAGTTGCCCCAGGTCGGTCATGTCCGCCAACAGGGATCGAAACGAGATCTCTCCGTCGCCGCCCGCCGCATGCGCCGCCGCCACCAGCCACCACCCCAGCGCGGCGCCGCGGACACGCCATGCCGCCGTCCCATGCCCTGCGTTGTCCATCCCGCATCGACTATACGATGATCGGGTCATCCGCCATGAGGATCTGCGCAAATCACTTGAGTTTTTGCGCGACGCGGCACGGGCGGCATCCTAGACTTCAGCTTCGCGGCAATCTTGGCTGGCCCATGATCGACCCCGAACAGCTCCGTGCGCTCTCTCGGCTGCGCTCCACGCTGGAGGCGTTTGCGGTGGCCCACTGGCGATCGGCCACCGATCGATCCGGTACGATCCGGCGCCTGAGGCGTATGCTTGGCCGGCTCCGGGAGGCGGCCACGCGCGGCGACTACGCGGCATTTCACGCTGTTGACATCGCGTTGCATCGGATGGCCGTCGAGTCCGCGCGCCTGCCCGCCCTGCTGCGAAGCTGGGATCTCGTGGTCGCCGAGCTGGAGGAATGGATTGGTCGGCTACAGCGAGAATACTGGCCGAGCCTCATGGCACTTTATCGGGAGCATGTTTTCCTTCTGGACTCGTGGTGTTCTCCGGATGACTGGATGGCGGAGAATGCCACCCACCAGCATCTGGAGGCGGGGTGGCATCGGGTGGCGGCGGCCCGCGGCGACGTGCGGCCGGAGATCGATCCGGTGGGTCGCGCCACGGCCTTCATGTCCACGCATTTCGCCAACAGGCTGGAGATGGGCTGGATCGCCAGGCACGTGAGTTTCGTGAGCGCCGTCCATCTGACCCGGCTCTTCCGGGCCAAGCTGGGGATCTCGCCGCACCAGTTTCTCCGGCGCGTCCGGCTCGACCGCGCGGCGCAGTTGCTGCGCTCTGGCGGGGATGCCGTCGCCGTCATCGGCGCCCGGGTGGGATATAGGAATGCCTCGCATTTCGTTCGCAACTTCCGGGCGGAATTCGGCGTGACCCCGCTGGCCTATCGGAGAAATGTTCCGTCTCGATCGCGCCGATAGCCCATTCGGATCAAGACGTTCCCCGCGCGCGCGGCGCCCTTGCCATCGCGTGCGGCCCCCAAGAATATCTGGCGCATGGGAGCAGATCACCTCGCCAGCCCGTCCCGACCAGCAATATATAGAGCGAAGTCCAACACGCTTCCGATTTGCGTCCTCTGGGGCCTTATCGGATTCGCCGCGCTCGCCCGCGGGGAGGCGCTGGTGCCGCCGGGCTGGAATCCCGCGCTGGCCGGGGATCTGGTGATGGGGCGATTGATCCGGGTCACGGCACCTCACGTGAAGGGGGCGCACGATGCGGAGTTCGTCTGCGTGGGGGACCGCGCCTACATCGTCGAGCATGACAACGACACCCAGCCCGGCCACGGGGCAGGTGCCGCGCAGTATTGCGTGCTGACCGTCGTGAACCTCAAGTCCCTGGCGGTGGAGCGCACCCATCTGCTGGCCAAGTCCGAACAGGCGTTTGCCAACGCGGCGCTCCCGGCCGGGCAGACTTTTGTGCCGCGCATCATCCAGAAGGATGCCGGCACCCTGCGCTGCTACTTCGCCAGCAAGGCGCGCGATCGGGAGGAGCTCACCTGGTATCGCGACTTCGATCTCCGCGCGGGAAAATTTGCCGACACCATCCACAAGGCCAGGATCAAGACCGCCGCCGGCGTCTTCGACATGGAGCCGCGCCATCTCCATGCCGACGCGGCCGCCCACGGTTTCGCCAAACCGGCCCAAAGCAGCGGGATGTACATTTTCGACTCGTTCAAGAGATTCGATGACAAGATCTACGTGGCGCTAAATAACTTCCCCGGCAAACAGAATGCGCTGGCGGTGCTGCACGACGACTTCGCCACCTTCGAGGTCATCGGGCACTACAACGAGCCGCAGGACCAACAGCTCAGCGAGTCGGCGGTGAACCGCCTGCCAGACGGCACCTGGATGGCCATCTGCCGCAACGACGGCGGCAACTACCACTTCACCACAAGCCGGGACGGGCGGACCTGGACGGTGGGCCGAGAGATGCCCTTCGTGCCCAACGGCACGAACTCGAAGCCGACGTTCGACCGCTTTGGCGGCATCTACTACCTCGGCTGGCAGGAGGCCACGCGCATCGGGGGCGCAGGCCGGAGCGTTTTCAACGTGGACATCTCCCGCGACGGGAAAGCCTGGGAGCGCAAGTACCGCTTCGAGACGCCGGAGACCTTCCAATACCCCACCTTCCACGAGCATGACGGCGCGCTATGGCTGACGGTCACCCAGAGCGACCACCGCGGCAGCACGGACCGAATCATGTTCGGCAAACTGGAGGACGTGGGCGCGTTCGAGTCGCAAGCGGGCAAGATACGGAAACCGTTGCCGCCCCCGCCACCGGAGGAGCCCGCAGTGATGAAACGCGGCGCCAAGCTGTTCACCGACCGCGACTACGCCATCGAGGAAATGCCCGACGCCGTGCGCGGCCTGCCCTTCCTGCGCACGAGCATCGAAAAGACCGATGCCATCATCACAAGGGCTGGGACGCTATTTGCCCTGACGCCCACCATCCGCCCCAAGGCCGCCAGCCAGGAGGATGCGCTCCGGCAGGCCAGCTTCGCAAAAGTGGACGTGCCCGAGACGCAACTCTTCCCCGGCGAGATCAACCGCGTGAGCCTCTATCGCAAAGAGGTGAAGGCCGGCGAGCGGCTGCGCTTCAGGAAACTGGTGCTGCTGGCCATGGGCCCGGGAACGGAGGTCGTGGCATTCGATCCACTGGCGCCCGTCGATGCCCGCACCGAGCCGCCCGTGATCCTCACCGAGCCAGGTCCCGAATTTCAGGACAAGGCGCGTCCCGGCGCGATGATCATCGGCATGGACCGCACGCCCAAGGGCCGCATCTGGGGCTGCTGGACGGGCACCGGCGACAAGGCGGATGGCTATTTCATATTGGCCACGAGTGACGACGGCGGCGAAACATGGTCCAAGCCGCGCCTCGTCGTCGGCGCCCTCGATCCCTCCGGCAAGCGCCAGCGCGGCGCGCTCGTCGGCAATCTATGGACCGATCCGCTCGGACGACTCTGGTTGTTCTTCGATCAGGCGGTCATCGGCATCCCCGGGCCGCGCGCGGACTGGTACATCCGCTGCGACAACCCGGACGCGGACGCGCCGGTCTGGTCGAAGCCGGTGTGCCTTGCGGACGAAGGCTGCACCCTGAACAAGCCGACGATCCTCGCGAACGGCGACTGGCTGCTGCCGGTATCGAAGTGGGCCGAGAAGATGGCGTGGGTCTACGCCTCAACCGACCAGGGCAAATCGTGGAAGCCGCGCGGCCGCGTGAAATTCCCCGACTGGAACTTCGATGAACACATGATGGTGGAATTGCGCGATGGCCGGCTGTGGATGCTGGCGCGGACCAACGGCAACCCCTACGAAAGTTTCTCCACCGACAACGGCGCGACATGGACCGAGCCAAAACCCGCCGCGACGGTGAATAACGTCAACGCGCGCTTCTTCCTCCGCCGGCTCAAATCCGGCCGCATCTTGCTCGTGAAGAACGGCCCGCCGACGGAGCGAATCGCGAAACGTTCACACATGTCCGCGTATCTCTCCGAGGACGACGGCAAGACGTGGCTCGGCGGCCTGCTGCTGGACGAGCGCAGCTCGGTCTCCTATCCCGACGGCTTCGAGGCGCCCGATGGCCTGATCCACATCCTCTACGACTGGAACCGCCACACCGACGCGGAGATCCTGCTGGCGAAGTTTCGCGAGGAGGACGTCCTGGCCGGCAAGATCGTCTCCAAGGACGCGAAGCTGCAAATGCTCGCGAACAAGGCGACCGGCCCGAAGCCCATTCTCTATAATGGCATCGAACTCCCCTACGAATGGCCGCCGCGTCACCTCGATCCCGACTCCGACGAACCGATGCCCGTGCCATATCTGCGCCACCCGTCGAAGGCGTCGATCCCGATCGATGTCGGCCGCCAGTTGTTCGTGGACGACTTCCTCATCGAAAGCGCGGACCTCAAGCGGGCCTTTCACCGGGCGAAGAAGTTCGAGGGCAATCCGGTGTTCAAGCCGGAGACCGAGCGCGAGCTCGGCCCTTCCAACGAGGGCGAGCGGGGCGAGGCCGCGACGACGTTCCTCGGTCAGGGGGGCGTGTTCTGGGATCCCGCGGAGAAGCATTTCAAAATGTTCTATGTCGCGGGTTGGCGCGGGCCGCTATCGCTCGCCACGAGCGCCGACCTGAAGCAGTGGACGCGGCGCGGCCCGTTGCTGGGCGAGGGGCTGCGCTGGACGGGACCGAAATTGACCACCGGTGGCTCGGACAACTGCGCGTGGCTTGATCTGAACGCCAAAGATCCAGCCGCGCGGATCAAGTTCCTGACCTGCTGGATGCACGTGCCGAAAGATCAGCGCCCGCCGGGCTTCAATCACTCGCTGCACGTCGGCGACGGGCGCGCGTGGTCCGATGCCGTGCCGACGGATATCGCCGCGGATGACTACTGCTCCTTCTTCTTCAACCCCTTTCGGAAGAAGTGGTGTTTCAGCATCAAGCAGACCGAGCGCCGGGGCCGTTGCCGCTATTACCACGAGAGCGACGAATTCCTGAAAGGCTCGGATTGGTCGAAGGCGGTGTATTGGACCAACGCCGACCGCCTCGACAAGCCGGAGCCCGAGGGCCGTTATCCGGGCGCGGGCGACAAGCCACAGCTCTACAGCCTCAACGCCGTGGCCTACGAGAGCCTCATGGTCGGCATGCACTACATCCACCGGGGTCCCGACAATCGCGTCTGCGCCGAGGGAAAGTTTCCCAAACTGGTCGATCTGGAACTCGGGTTCAGCCGCGACGGTTTCCACTGGCACCGGCCAGACCGCGGCGGCTTCATCGTCGGCTCGCGCACGGAGGGTGCGTGGGATCGCGCCTATCTGCATGGCACGGCGGGCGTCTTCGCCGTGCTCGATGACCAACTGGTGTTCCCCTACATGGGCACGTCGGGTATCGCGCCCGACGGCAGGCGCGGCATGTACACCGGCGGCAGCATCGGGCTGGCCACGCTCCGCCGCGACGGCTTCGCCTCGTTGGACGCGGGCGAAAAGCCCGGCACGCTCACGACCCGGCCCATCAAGTTCCAGGGCGAGCACCTGTTCGTGAACTTCTCCGCGCCGCAGGGCGAGCTGCGCGTCGAGGTGCTGACCCTCGAGAACAAGAACTACGGCCCGTTCACCGCCGAGAAATGCATCCCCTTGCGGGGCGACAGCACGCGCCAACGCGTGACGTGGGACGGCGCCGAGAGCCTCGCCCGCGCGAGCAACAAGAATGTCAAACTGCGCTTCACGCTGACCAACGGTTCGCTCTACGCGTTCTGGGTCACGCCCGACGCCCATGGCGCGAGCTTTGGCTACGTGGGCGCAGGCGGGCCCGGGTATGAGGGCTTGCTCGACGACGGCGGCAAAGTGGCGCCCGAGCCCAAGGATTCCGATGCTGCACGCTAACTTGAGAACTGCCGCGGCGCCTCCCGTAGCCGAACGCGCGAGCGTTTGGCCGCCAATCGCCCGAGGCGATCGGCTACAAATTGGTCGACCACGGTGCGCGCCGCGGTGGGCATGATCTTTGACCCGAAAACGGAATCGTCCCCTATTTCCATGAGCCGCCTGCTGAACTGGTTCACGAACTTCTATCCCGTCTGGCTCGTCGGCACGGCGGTCCTCGCGTTTGTCAGGCCCGAAGCACTGCTCTGGTTCTCGGGGCAGTGGATTGTCTGGGCGCTCAGCGTCTCGATGCTCGGGATGGGGCTCACCCTCAGCCCGGCCGACTTCCGCGGCCTGCTCAAGATGCCCGGATCGGTCACGCTCGGATTCGTATCGCAATACACGCTGATGCCGCTCATCGGCTGGTTCACGGCATGGTCGCTGAGGCTGGAACCCGGTTTCGCGGTGGGCATCATCCTCGTCGCGAGCTGCCCGGGCGGCATGGCGTCAAACATGATCTCGTTCCTCGCCGGGGCGAACGTGGCTTTGTCCGTGGTGCTGACCATGGCATCCACGCTCCTGGCCTTCATCTTCACGCCGCTGTGGACGGGGATGCTCGCGGGCCAATACGTGCCGGTGGACGCGTGGGGCCTGTGCCGGTCCACGCTTCAGGCCGTGGTCGCGCCCGTGGTGATCGGCGTGTTGTGCAACTGGCGCTTTCCGAAAATCGTCTCGCGCATCACGCCGATCGGGCCCCCCGTGGCCGTGGTCGCGCTGAGCATGATCACCGGGGGCATCGTCGCGGCCGCCGCGCCCCAGATCGCGTCGAACTTCGGCCGGCTGGTCGCGGCCGCCTCGATCCTGCACGCGCTGGGGTTCGGCACCGGCTATCTCGTGTCCAAGGTCTTTCGGTATCCCGAGACCGTCGCGCGGACGGTCAGCATCGAGGTGGGCATGCAGAACGGCGGCATGGCCGCCATGCTGGCGCGGCTTCACTTCTCCGCACAGCCGCTGGCCGCGGTGCCGGCCGTCTTCAGCGGCGTCATGCAGAATATCATGGGCTCCCTCCTGGCCAGTTTCTGGCGGGCCCGGCCGCCCGCCGACGCAAGATCTGCCGGTGCCGGCGGGCACCCGCGCGGCTCGATCCACTATTGGAAATGTGACCGGCCGGCGGCGTTTCATGGCACCGGCCAAAGCTTCCCGCGCGACGGCTACGATGGGCCGCTAACCGAGTTGCTGCGGGAGCGGTTTCCCGATCGCCCCATCGCCCTGCGCCCGGCAGACGGGCAGGGCAATCACATCACCTGGCTGGCCGCGGTGGACGGGGCCGAGTACTTCGTGCGCATCGAGGACGGCCCGGAGCGGGATGACTATATCGAGGTCGAATCGCGGGTGCTGGCCGAGGTGCGTTCGCTGGGCGTGCCCGTGCCGCGCGTGCATGGGGCCGACGCGACCCGCCGGCGCGTCCCGTTCGCGTGGCAGCTGCTAGAGAATATCCCGTGCGCCGACCTGAATCGGCTACAGAAGGAGGGACGGCTTGACCCGCTGGAGGTTGCCGCTCCCATCGGTGCCTGCGTCGCCCGCTGGCAGGGCCTGCGTCCGCGAGGTTTCGGCCCATTCGATCCCGGCATTTTGCGACGCGACAATCGGCTGGAGGGGTTCCACTCCCGGTACGAGGATTACTTCCTTCTCCACCTCGACCGCCACCTGGGATTTCTAGTCGAGCGCGGGTTCTTGCCAGCGCCGCAGGCCGATACGATGCGCGGCGCTATCCTGGGCCACCGGGGCCTGCTGTCGCTGCGGGAGGGATGCCTCGTCCACAAGGATCTCGCGCTCTGGAATATCCTGGGCACGGAGGGCGGCATCAGCGCGTTCATCGATTTTGACGACGCGATCTCGGGCGATCCCATGGATGACCTGTCGCTCTTGGGCTGTTTCCACGATGGCGCGTTTATCGCGCGCGCCCTGGAGGGATACCGGGGCGTGCGGCCACTGCCGGAGGATCATCTCCGCCGCTTCTGGCTCCACCTGTTGCGAAATATGATCGTCAAAGCGGTGATCCGGGTGGGGGCTGGCTATTTCGAGCGCGGCGACGACTTCTTTCTGATCGGTGCCGGCCATGACGGCGAGGGCCTGAAGTGGCACACGCGCGCCCGCCTGGCCCTGGCGCTGCGCGGCCTCGAGACGCATGCGGAGGTTTCCATCCTATGAGTACCACTCTCTCGCCACGCATCGGGACATGGCTGTCCGTCGGTTCGCCCGTCATCGCGGAACTTGCGGGCATGTGCGGCTTCGACTGGGTCCTGATCGACCTTGAGCACGGTTGTGGGACCGAGGCGGCCGTTCCGGACCAATTGCGCGCCCTGCGCGGGGGGCCGACGGAGCCCATCGTGCGCGTGGGCGCGCCCCATCCGGATCTCATCGCCCGCGTCCTGGACTGGGGGGCGCGCGGGATCATGGTGCCCCACGTGAGTTCTGCCGATGAGGCCGGGGCGATCGTCCGGGCCGCGCACTATGCGCCGCGGGGGCGGCGCGGCTACTCGCGCACGGTGCGCGCCCACGGCTATGGGCTTCTCCAGGCCGACGATTCGCCCGCGCCGATCATCATGGCCCAGATCGAGACGATCGAGGGCGTGAATCATGCCGCGGAGATCGCGCGCGTGGATGGCATCGACGTGCTCTTCATCGGCCCGGCCGATCTCCAGTTCGATCTCAGGCACCATGCCGCATCGGCGCCGCTGGATTTCGCGAAATGCCGCGACATCGTCCTGGCCGCGGCCAGGGACTCGGGCAAAGGGGCCGGCATCCTGGTGCGCGAAGCCGCTGACCTCCGGCCGCATCTCGACATGGGATTCACCCGCATCGCCGTGGATTCCGACCTGTCCATCCTGCGCAAGTCGTACGCGGAGATCCTAGCCTGCATATTTCCCGCGCATGCGCGAAATATGGGTCCCCGATCCATTTTCGGCACTGGAACCGCTGCCGGCACTTTGTGATTTCGAAAGATGGTGTTTGGAAGCGCGTGTCTGCATCTTAACCTGTTGCTATCGCGCGGTTTTGCCAGAGGAGGCTGGCGGACAAAGTCCGACAGCCTCCTAGGAAGCGTCAAACCGGGGGATTCTGCGCGCGAGAGGACTCGAACCTCCACGGTGTTACCCACTAGAACCTGAATCTAGCGCGTCTGCCAGTTCCGCCACGCGCGCGTGCCGGGGAATACTGCATGGAGCCTGTGGGATTTCAAGCCCCGGGTTTGGGCGTGCCGGAGGGCGGTGCCGATGCCGCCCCGGGCCTCGTGGCTTGTTCGTTGCCACAACCAACCCGCTCCCCCAGTGTTAGATGTACTTGGAGGCACAGGCCCCGTGGGGATCGCCACCCGCCGCCAGGGCATCAGGCGCTTCGTGGCAATTCCCCGCGAAGGCAAACCATAGCGAAAGCGGCTCCCATGGACAGATTCGTCAGCGGTCTCATCGCTCCCGCGCTCATATCCCCCATCCTTCTGGCGGCACAGGGACCTGCGCAAGTGACGCTCGCCATCCCCATGCGCGATGGCGCAGAACTCGCCGCCGATCTCTATCTCCCCTCCGAATACTCAAAGGAGAAATGCCCCGACGGCCTTCCGGTCATCCTGGTCATCACCCCGTACGACCGGACCCGGGAGAACGCGGCCATGTCCTGGCGGGAGTGCCTCCTCCGCCATGGCTACGCCTTCGTCGCCCAGGACATGCGGGGCATGCACGCATCTGCTGCGGCCGGCAGAGGGGCCCCGCGCCATGGCGACGGCTACGACACCGTCGAGTGGATCGCCAAACAGCCGTGGTGCAACGGCAGGGTGGGCATGATCGGATATTCTCACCTAGGCGCCGTTCAGTACGAGACCGCCATCACCGCCCCACCGCATCTTGCGTGTGCCATCCCGGCCCAGGCGCCGGGGAATTACTACACGGACTCCTACTACCCCGAGCGGTTCCGAAAGGCTGATTACGAGACGCTGCTCCGGGGCCAGTTCACCCCCCGGACGCAGCAGTTGCTCAGGCGCCGCATCCAGGGGCGAACCCGATCCGAGATCGGCCAGTTCAACATCCCCATGCTCCACAGCGCCGGTTGGTTCGATTTCTACAAGGAGGGCGCCATCGAGATGGTCCGCGCCTGCCAGAGGGACGGCGGGCCAAACGCCCGCGGCAACCAAAGACTCCTGATCGGGCCCTGGGGCCACGGCGTCCTCCAAGAGCAGGACCCCGGAACCCCTTTGCGCCTCGACGGCGGCCTGGCCTATCCCGCCAACAGCAAGCTGGACTGGGAAAAGGACGTCTGGCTGCCCTGGTTCGACCACTGGCTCAAGGGAAAACCCACCGGCGTGATGGACCGCCCGCCCGTCCTCTACTACCTCATGGGCGACGTCGATGACCCGAACGCCCCCGGCAACCGATGGGTCGAGGCCGACGATTTTCCACCGGAATCCAACCCCACCAGCTACTATGCCCACCCCGATAACACCCTGGCGCCCGCGCCCCCAAGCCAGCAGAGGGCCTCGATCCCATACGTCTATGATCCGCGCGACCCCGTGCCGACCGTCGGCCGCTCCCACGCGCGCACGCCCGTCAAAGGACCACGCGATCAACGCGAGGCCGAGAACCGCCCCGACGTCCTCCTCTTCACCACGGCGCCGCTCATCTCGCCGCTGCAGATCGTCGGCCAAGTCCGCGCGAAAATCTGGGCCTCCAGCGACCGCAGGGACACCGACTTCACCGCCAAACTCACCGACGTTTACCCCGATGGCCGCTCCATCAACTTCCTCGACGGGATCGTCAAGGGCCGATACCGCAACACGTGCGCGCGGGAGGAATTTCTCACCCCTGGCGAGATCTATGAATTTGAAATTGATCTTGGCTATATCGCCATAGCGCTCGCGCCGGGCCATCGCCTCCGGCTCGCCATATCCAGCAGCAACTTCGACCGCTTCGACATCAACCCGAACACCGGCGAACCCTACGGCGACCACGCGGTCACCAGAGCCCTGATGGCGAAACGTTTCCGTGGCTACGAGCCGCGGGGAGAGCCGCAATACACCGAGGCGGTCCCCGCCACGAACAGCGTGTCCGTGGATCGGGATCATCCGACCCGGGTCATCCTGCCCATCATCTGCGGGGAGGGACCGCGGTGACGGGGAGCCAGGAGGGCGCGTTGCCGATTCCGGATAGCATGACCCTCTTCTGCAGCGATTTCTACTAACCCGATGAGACCGGCGTGAGACGGAAGACCATCCTCTGCCGGAAAATCTCGAAGGAGATGTAGCCACCGTCGCCAGACCGTGGATGCGCCGACCATAGATGCGGCCCTTGATCGATGGAATCGCGCCGGGTAAATACGTAGCCCGTGCCCCGGACTGCGATGGAGTGGCGCCGGCGCCCCCGAATTGTCGATGACCAGTACACTTTGATCGTCATGGCGTCTGACCGAGCTTTATTGGGAATTGGGCTGTTCGTGTTGTGGACGGCCCATGCCCCCGACCGCGCAGGTGCCGCCGATCCGACAACGACCACGCCCGTCCGCAAGATCTCACCCGCCTTGGCGCTGCCATCCGTGGATTTCAATCACCCGCCCCGCGATTACGTGCCCAGCCAGGTGCGCCATTGGACGCTTTTCGTGGAAAGCGAGTTGCTGCAGGAGGACCCGGACCTCGCGCGCCAAGCCATGGCTCGGCTGAATGAAAAACTGGGTAAGGCCGTGGCCGTTCTGCCGGCTTCCGCATCGGCCCCCCTGCGCCATCTCAAATTCTTCCTTTTGTTTGGCGAGAAATCCCGGCATGGCGGTCGGAACAACGGATTGCAGTACTTTCGAAGAGCGGCCCCCGATCACAACCGCCATCTCGATCCCCGCATGGCCAGCAGCATTGTGATCTACTCGGCCTCAAACTTCGTGTGGTTGTCCGAATTCTGGGCGCTCAAGGCCCTGGTTCACGAATTGGCCCACGCGCATCATTTGGAGCAATGGCCGGAACGGCGCGCGGACATTTACGACGCCTGGGCTCACGCCAAAGAAACGGGATTATACTGCAACATTCAAAGCGACAAGGGCAGGACCCTCGTGCAAGGCTACGCGCTGCAAAACCACCTCGAGTACTATGCGGAGCTGTCGTGCATCTATTTTGTCAACGGCGACTACTACCCCTTCACCCGCGCCAACCTCAGCCAATATGACCCGAGGGGTTTTGAATTGATCGAAAAGCTGTGGGCTTCTGATCCGGCGAAGAAGAGTCCGGAGTAGTTCATTGATCGCTTCTGTGCGGCCGGGAGTCGGTTCCGGGAGATTCATTCCAACGACCGGCGACCCCGGCCGCCGCAGCCCATTTGGGTCCCAGGGGCGTCAACCTTCAGGGCGCGGCTTGACACCGCATGCGGGCGAAATCACCCTGCGGAGGCATGGGACGATGGCATGCGTTGGGCGCGGCGGCGTTGCTGGCGATGACGGGCGATGTCGGGGCGGGATTCGCGCGGGGGGCGGCGGCGCCTGACCCGAAATGGGACGCCCAGTGGATCGCACACCCCGAGGTGGTGGGCCAGGCCTATTCGGTGCAGCACTTTCGGCGGGAGATCGAGCTGAGGGCCGTCCCGGATGCGTGGGTCGTGCGCGTCAGCGCGGATCCGCGATGCCAGCTGTTCGTGAATGGCGAGCGGGTGTGGACGGGGCCGGCGCGGGCCGACCTGGAGCATTGGCCTTTTGCCACATTGGATCTGGCGAGACACCTGCGGCCCGGGACCAACGTGCTGGGGGCGACCGTCTGGAATCACGGGGAGTACAACCCTTGGTCGCAGATCAGCCACCGGACCGCATTCATCCTGCAGGGCGAAGGCCCCTCCAAGGCGGCAAGCACTGGGCCGAAGTGGAAAGTTTTCGCGGACCCGTCCTATTCGGTGGCGGACACCACGCGATATCCCGGGATCCCGACGGGCCGTCCCGTGCGATTCGACGCGCGGACACACCCGTGGGGATGGCAGACGCCGGGCTATGATGACGCGGCGTGGGTGGCGCCCGCGCTGGTTTCGCGCGGGGCGACGCGCGGGGTGAGCGATGCCGGTTCGCCGTGGTGGCTGGTGCCCCAGTCCGTGCCATCGCTGGAGCAGGCGGCGCAGCGATTCCCCGCGATCGCGCGCTCTTCCGGTCCGGTGCCAGGCGCCGGATTCCTCGCCGGCAAAGAGCCCTGGCTGATCCCCGCGAGGACATCGGCCTCCATCCTTTTGGATCAGAGGGAGCTGACCACGGCCTATCCGGAGATCGTGGTGGATGGCGGCCGTGACGCGGAGATCCGCATGAAGTGGGCCGAGGCCCTCGTGGATGCGAAGGGGCAGAAGGGCCATCGGAATGATATCGAGGGGAGATCCATCACCACGCCCGCGGACGCCTTCGTGCTCGATGGCGCAGCCGGGCGCGAGCTCCGAACGCACACCTTCCGGACATGGCGATATCTCCAGCTCGACATCCAGGCCGCCGATGACCCGCTGGCGATCCGCGACATCCGGAGCACCTTCACGGCGTACCCCTTCCGCGAGAACGCCTCGTTCGCCTCGAGCGATCCCTCGCTCGCCGAAATCTGGCGCGTCGGCTGGCGGACCCAGAGGCTGTGCGCGGGGGACACGTTCTACGACTGCCCCTTCTACGAGCAGTTGCAGTACGTGGGCGACACGCGCGTGCAGGCGCTCATTACGCTGTATGTCTCCGGCGATGACCGGCTGACGAGACAGGCCACCGCGGCATTCTTCAACTCCCGGATGCCGGAGGGCCTCACCGCGAGCCGCCACCCCTCCGCGCAGCGGCAGGTGATTCCCCCCTACTCCCTCTTCTGGATCGCGATGATCCACGATCACTGGATGCACCGGCGCGACGATGCCTTCGTTCGCGAGATGCTCGATGGCGCGGAGGGCGTGCTGCACTGGTTCGAGCGGAGGCTGCGCGCCGATGGCTTGCCCGGCCCACTGGCGTGGTGGAATTTCGGCGACTGGGCCGAGGGCTGGGCACGCGGGGTGCCGCCCGGAGCGGTCGAGGGCGGCTCCGCATTCATCGCCCTGCAATACGCGCTCGCCGCGCGCCAGGCCGCGGAGATGTTCTCGGCACTCGGCGAACCGGAGCGGGCGGCGATCTGGACCCGGAGCGCGGGTCGTGTCGCGCGCGCGGTGGAAGAGCGGTGTTGGGTCGACGCCAAGGGCCTCTACGCGGACACCCCCGAGAAAGTCTCCTTCAGCCAACACGTCAATGCCCTGGCGATCATTTCCGCGCTCGCCACCGGAGAGCGCGCGAGGCAGGTCGCGGCGCGCATCCTCGATGACGCGACCCTGACCCAGTGCACGCTCTACTTCCGCTTCTACGTCGTGCGGGCCCTGGCGGCAGCGGGCCTCGCCGATCGTTACGTGCCCCAGCTGAAACCATGGCGGGACATGCTCGCCCTCGGGCTCACGACCTTCGCGGAGAAGCCAGAGCCGACGCGATCCGACTGCCACGCGTGGAGCGCCTGCCCGAACTACGACCTCCTCGCGGTCGTCTGCGGCATCACGCCCGACGCGCCCGGCTTCCGGCGAGTGCGAATCGCCCCGGCGCTGGGCCCACTGCAATGGGTCGAGGGCAAGATGCCTCACCCCGACGGGGCGATATCCGTCCGCGTTGATCGGAAATCGGGCGGGGGCATCGAGGCGACGGTTGCCTTGCCCGATGGCGTGGCCGGGGTGTTCGCGTGGGATGGCCAAGAGCGCCCCCTTGCTCCTGGCCTAACGAAGATCGCCGCCCCTTAAGCGAAGTTTGCTTTTGTCGGCCCTGGGAGTTTTTCGGACTTCGTCCGCAAACTCCTCTGGCCACGTCATTCAAAGGGGTCGATTGTTGCTCACAGCGTTTCGTGGTTCCGTGACGCTCAAGGGGACTCAGGCACCGTCATGTCCGCGAGCACCGCATCCGGGAGATATTTCCCGAGCAGGTAGTACTTGCGATCGGGGTACCAGAGGACGCGCCGCCCGTTCCATTCCGTCAGGCTCGTGTACGTCGCGATCTCGGCGGTCTTCTTTGGGCCGATGATGACCCCCTGCGTGTCGAGGGTCTGTTTGGGCGCGCTGAACCAGATGGGCTGGCGGGCCTTTGGCCGGAACTCGCCGACCGCGATGAACGCGGGATGGCGGACGTGGTTGAGGTGGTTTGTCTTCCAGTTTGCCTCGCGCTGGTCGTGCGAGCCCACGTGGCCATTGTTGTTGTGAAAGAGCAGCAGGAAGCGGCCATCTTGCAGCGCGTAGATGGGGCATGGCGCCAGCGGGTGGAGGACGGGGTCGCCGCCATCCCGGTAGCGCAGGATCTCGGGTTTGCGCCACGCGCGGCCGTCGTCATCGGAGACCGAATACCAGATCTCGCCGGTCCACGTGCGCATCGTGGTGAAGAGTCGCCCGTCGGGCAACAGGACGACGCTCGGCTCCGAGGCCGCGGGGCGACCGGTGGTGGGATGCGTGACCTCCAGCCCGATCTCGTCGTCGGGAAGCCACGTGACTTTCAAGTCTGCTGGCGCGGGACCCTCATCGAGATTCTCGAAACGCATGAAGTGGCAGCGGCTTTCCGTCTGCCACCAGCGTTTCGCGATCTCTGGCGGCAAGAGGCTCTTGCTGGTCCATTGCGTGTATCCGGCCAACCAGCGGCCCTTGCGGTCGCGGATGGGCTTCTGCCAGACGATCCAATTCTTGGGAACCCTCGGGTCGGGGTTATCAAAGCGGTTGCGCGGCATTGGGATGTCAGCGCCATCTCTCCACGTGTGTCCCTCGTCATCCGAGAAGCGGCAGCCCATCGTGCCGCAACCCTGCGGGTTGCCATCGTTCAGTTCCCCTTGCTTTGTGAAGAAGACGTAGATGCGCCCGGTCTTGGCCACCACGGGGAAAGCCCAGCTCGCCTGCGGCTCGTTGCCGCCCGGCGCGGTGCCGGCGATCCGCTTCGGTTCGGTCCATGTCACGCCATCGGCACTGCGCGCCAGCATCGCGCGGTTGTCGCCCCGTCCCTCTACGCTGCTCTGGGTCCAGAGCGCCAAGAGCTCATTGCCGCTTGGCGTCGGGAAGACGAGGAAGTGCTCGTTGTCGGTGTCGTGGTGATCCTCGCCCTTGGGCACGTACACGGCCAAGTCGGGCTCGCTGCGTTTCCAGTCGGTGGCCGGATCGGGCTGGGGCTTCGCGGCGGGCGCGGTCGGGAGCGCCGGGCGCTCGCCGGTCTCCAGCACGATGACGGCATGGGCGGGATCGGTGGGCTTGGCCGGCAGCGCGATCGTCACCCCCTTGTCCTTGCCCGAGAACTCCAATGCCGTGCGATCGGCCAGCATCGCCGCGCGACTCACCGCCGCAGTGAGGCCCCCGACGATCAACTTGCCGTCGGCGGGCCAATCGAACACGTGCAGGTAGAGCCGAGTGCCCTTGGCCGTGCACCGCCCCCACGCGGGCTGGCCGATGGGCGAGGCGGATGCGCCATGGATGCTCTCCCCGTTCTTCGCCATCCACCGACCCACCTCCTCGAGGCAACGGACGCTCTCTTCGGGGATCGTGCCATCGGCCTTCGGCCCGATGTTGAGCAGCAGGTTGCCGCCCTTGCTGACGATGTCGGCGAGGTGACGGACGACCTGCGCCGGAGATTTCCAGTTGTGGTCGAGGCTGTGGAAACCCCAGGAGTCGTTGAGGGTCATGCACGTCTCCCAGGGCTCGCCCAGCGCGGCATCGGCGATCTGGTTGTCGCCGAGCGACTGATAGTCCCACGTCTCGCCGCCCACCCGGCTGTTCACGAGGCATCCCGGCTGGAGACCGTGGACCAGGTCGACGATCGCCCTGCTCTCCTCCGGCGGGATGTCGTAGGGCACGTCGAACCACATCACCCCGATGTCGCCATATCGCGTGAGCAACTCCCGGATCTGCGGCTTGGCCTTTTCATTGAGGTATCGGATGAAATCTTCCCTCGTCCGTTTCGGGAAATCCCAGGTGTTGCCGTATTTGTTCCAATTGGCCAGCGGGTGATGGTGATCCCGGGCGTGGCTGTAATAGAATCCCATCCTGAGCCCCTGCGCCCTCGCGGCATCCGACAGCTCCCTCGCGGGATCGCGCCTGAACGGCGTGGCATCGACAATGTCGAAGTCCGACACCTTGGAGTCGAACATGGCGAAGCCGTCCTGGTGCTTCGTGACAAAAACCAGGTATCGCATGCCCGCCCGCCTCGCGAGGCCGACCCATTCGTCGGCGCTGAACTTCTGCGGGTTGAATTGCGCGGCGAGCTTGGCGTACTCGGCCATCGGGATTTTTTCAGACAGCATGATGTGCTCGGCGTACCTCCGGCGGCTCGCCTTCCCCTCCCACACCCCCGCCGGGATGCTGAACAACCCCCAGTGGATGAACAT
>JADLBR010000261.1 GCA_020847615.1 Verrucomicrobiia bacterium | reverse complement strand
GACGCTGGAGCCAGTCAGTGCCGGTAATCTGCCCCCACCATACCGAGAGGCGGTTGATGGCGGGGATGTGGTTGGGGATGCCGGGATCGGCGGGGGCGCCGAGTTCCTCGATTTCGACGACGCGGCCCGCGGTGATGGAGGCCCGGAGGCGGCGGGAAGTGAGTTCCTCCTTGGCGGCGACGTCCAGCCAGCGCTCTTGCTCGGGTTCCTCCAATTTGGCGACGGCCCTGTGGTGCTCCCAGGAGAGCGACTCCCGCCGCATCGAGCGCGGCACGTTCCGGGCGACGTAGGCGTAGTTGGCGAGGATGGCGGGGTCGATGCCGGTGGCGGCGCGGGCGGAGTCGTACTGCTCGCGCGAGATCGCGCGGCTGGGGCCGGGGTCGATGCCGGGCAGGATGAGCTGTGCCCCGAAGCGCTCCTCGCCGTAGACCAGCCAGTCGCCGACGACGAAGGCGCAGGAGCGCACCGCCGAGCCGATCCTGGGCGCGAGCCGCTTCCACTCGGCGAAGCTCACCTCCCCGCGGATCTCGAGGCCCAGCGGGCTGACGCGGACCTTCCCCTCAACTCCCGGAATTGCGATCGTGTTCTGCATGGCGCTTGCTCCCTTCCTTCTGTTTCTCGTGCCCGTTTCGGATGCGAAGCTGGGTCTGGCGGTAGCTCTCGCGCGCGGCGCGGCTGCGCATGGCCCGCGACGGGGGCAGGCCGAGCTTGTCGGTCAATTCCACGCAGCGCTTGCTGACCGCGGCGCGGGTGACGCCGTGGCGGCGGGCGACCTCGGACATCGAATCCCCGAGGTAGGACATGCCGCTGGACAGCGCCAGGCACTCCACCGCGAGGCTTCGGTCGGGCTGGGAGAGCACCTCGCCCACCAGCCGGCGGACCGCGTCCCAGACGGTCTCGTCGATGTTGCGGCCCCCTCCACCCTCCGTCGATAATACAACCGTTCCCATGGGCGGATAAACCCCATTACCCCCGTCCTCCCCTTCCCCTTCACCAACCTCCTTCGGCCACTCGGCGGCCAGCGGGGTGTCGGCGATGTCTCTCGAACCGAAGCCCCCGCCCGCGTCCTCGACGACCGGCTTCGCAAGTCCGAGGGACTCGGCGCGCCTTCGCTCCTCGGGGGTCATGGCCGCCAGCCATGCGTTGTACTCTCGGCGGTATTCGGCGTCCGCGTCGCCCTGCCGGGCCTCGTAGTTGTCGCTCTCGTCGTTTCCCATAGCGCTCATCCCCGGAACGAGGGCCAGTCGCAGCGGATGATCCCGCCGGTCTCGTTGATGCGGCTGGCCGCGGAGTCCCCCACCAGCCGGCCCAGCTCGGCGAGTTCGACGTTGGCGATGATGACCGTGTCGCGCATCGCCCCGTAGCGGCGGTCGATGATGTGGGTCAGCAGGCCCGCCTCGAACCCGCTGCCCTTGCGCTCCTGGATCTCGTCGATGACCAAGAGCGAGGGCCTGCACCACTCGGCGACCGCGTCGGCCTCGGAGCGCCCCCGCCCGTTCATGGTGGCGCGCACGTCCAGGAACACGTCCATGGCGGCGGCGTAGCGCACGGTGCGGCGCGCCCCGGCCCCGAGCCGCAGCACCTCGACGGCGATCTGGGTCTTGCCGGTGCCGCGGGGGCCGATCAGCGCGAGGATCGCGCCGCGCCCGTCGCATCGTTCCCTCGCGCGCCCAAGGGTCTCGGCCCATCTGGATCGCTCCCCGGCCCGGTTCAGGTCGCCGCGGCTCACGTGCCGCCTGGGCGCCCCGCAGCGGATCAGCTCGGCGCGCACCAGCGCGGCGGTGTCGTCTTCGCGGTTGTGATCGGTGCTCATGTCAGCTCCTTGATTTGGATGTTCTCGACGAGGCGGGGCAGCGGCTGGCGATCCGGCTGCGGATCCCAACCTCGCCCGTTGGGTTTGAAGAGACCGCTCCAGCCGTTGCGGATCGACTGGTCGATGGCCGCGATGGCGTCCGCGCAACAGAGGGCGGCCAGATCCTTGAACTGCGCCCGCACGGTCGATGGCGTCAGCGGCTTGCGCAACTCGCGCCGGTATCGCTCCCACCGCTCCCAGGCCTCCGCGAATTCGGGTCCGGGATGGGGCAAGGGCGGGAGTGGCTCGGGAGGCCTCTGCTTTCCCCGCTTGGGGGGCAAGGGGGGGTTATTGGCGGTTCCCTGACGGTTCAATGACGGTTCGGGGTGCGATTTCGCGCCCCCCTGTGGGGCAATTTCGCGCCCCCCCTCCCCCAATTCCGCACCGGGAGGCACCATCGCGCCGGGAGGCGATCCCACACCGGGGGGCAATTTCGCGCCCCCTTGCGCCAGCCAGATCCGGTAGGTGTTTGTGCCCCGAGGACCGTCCTGGTCGCCCACGGAAAGCTCGCCCATGGCCCTGAGCCGCGCGATGTGCCGCTTCACGTTGCTTCGATCCATCCGGCATTCTTCGGCCAGTCTCGCGATCGACGGGAAAGCCCTGCCCGAGTCGTCGGCGAATTCCGCGATGCGAAGCAGCACCAGCAGATCCCCCGCCCTCGCCTTCGACCGCTCCCAGACAGCCTTGCTGACCGCGATGCTCACGCAGTCCTCTCCCGTATCGCCGCGATGATCTCTTCCACCTTCTCCTCCGTGATCTGCCCCCGCGTAAGGCGCACGACCGTCCAGCCCGCCAGGGCGGCGGCGGAATACTTCTCGCAGTCGGCGATGAAACCCTTCGGGCGGTTGTGCCGGCCGCGATTCCAGACCCCGCCCTCGACCTCAACGGCGACCCGCGAGGCCGGGTGGGCGAAGTCGAAGCGCCAGCGCCGCGGGGGCGCGAAGCGGTGCTCCCGCACCAGGGGAGGGCCGCGAAGGGCGCGCCACAAGAGCGCGAACTTGGCCTCCAGCGGGCTGGCGCGGCATCGCCTCACCGCCCCGCCTTTCCCTTGGGCCCGACGAATGGCCGGAACTCCCAGAGCGTGCATTGCGTCGCCGTGCGCTCCCGGATCGCGGGCACGTCCATCCAGCAGCACGCCAGGCACTGGGCCTTGATCGCCTCGCGCGGGCTCGCCTGGGACGAATACACGCGCCTAAAAAGCCCCAGCTTGCTCGGGCAGTCCTCCGATACCTGCCGGAGCATCTTCGCGCGTCTGGCGTCCTCGAATCCGCCCGGAGAGCGAGTTTGGGACCCGCTCACGCGCCCCTCCCGTTCCCGTCGCCCGTCCGCCCCGGTCTGCGGTACACAGCGACCGCGTTTTGCGCGCCATCCTCGCGCACCAGGGCGAAGTCGATGCCGCCGCGCATCATGTCGTCGATGAAGTTCTCCAGCATCCAGCCCTCCGAGGGGCGGCACCCGCGCGTCAGGGACCGGTAGCCGCGCCGCCGGGCCTCCTTCGCGGAGATGGTCAGGTAGCCGTTGGTGGTCGTCGTCATGCCCGCCCCCTCGCCGGCCGGAAGCAGCGCCGGATGTGGGCCTCGATCTCGGATCGGGGGATGATGATGTGGCCGCGGGGCCCGCCGGGCCGGACGCATCCGATGTCCCGGCGGGCCACCATGGCGCGCAGCGTCTTCGGGCTGAGCCCGAGTTTCGCGGCGGCATCCCGCAGCGTGAGGCAGTCCTGGGTCGATTTCATTCGTCCCTCAGAACGGGATGTCGTCCCGCGCCGCTTCGGCCAGGTCCAGCGACTTTCGGTCGCAGAGCCAGGCCTCGACGCAGTTGTAGACCTTCGAGGGGTCCTTGAGCCCCGGCCGCGTGCCGATGCGCACCCTGCCGACCGACCTCTCGCAGGTCCGCGCGGTCACGTCGGTGAACGCCCCCTTCTCCGGCGCGAGGCCGCAGCTCTTGAGGAAGCTATCGATCTTCCACGCGGCCGATTCGGTGAAGGTCAACGTGTCGAAGACCGTGGCCCCGTTGACGCGCAACTTTAAATCAACCTTGGGATTTCCGTTCTGGCTGGTCCCATCCT
>JADLBR010000260.1 GCA_020847615.1 Verrucomicrobiia bacterium | reverse complement strand
TCCGCGACGCGCCGGATCTCGGCGCGCTCGGAGTCCTCCTTGTGCCGGTCGGCGAAGGCGGCGAGGATCGCGATCGAAAGGATGGCTCTCTGTTCTTCTTGGGTCATGTCTTTCCTCCTGTGGCGGAAGTTTGCCCGAAAGGGGCCCGGAGGCAACCCCCGCCGCCCGTCGTTTTCGGCATAGACGGCGGCGTTTGTCCTACAGACAGGGGGCGGATGGGGCGTATCCTGGCAGCATGGAGAACGCCCGCCGTCAACCGTCGTCCACCATCCCCCGCCGCAACTTCCTGAGGGCCGCCACCGGGGCGGCCGCCTTCTCGATCTTGGGAGGACGGTCGCTCGCCGACGGGCGGCGCCGTCCCGCGCCCAACGAGCGGCTGAACCTGGCGGCGATCGGGGTGGGCGGGATGGGGGCCAAGAACCTGAGCAACTGCGAGACCGAGAACATCGTCGCGCTCTGCGACGTTGACTCGGACTATGCCGCGAAGAGTTTCGACAAATACCCGAACGCGCGGCGGCACCGGGATTATCGGGTGATGTTTGACAAGGAGAAGGACATCGACGCGGTCATCATCGCGACGCCGGACCACACGCACGCGGTGATCGCGATGGAGGCGATGCGGCGCGGGTTGTGCGTCTACGTGCAGAAACCCCTGGCGCACGCCGTCTGGGAGGCGCGGCGGATGACCGAGGCCGCGCGCGAGCACAAGGTCATGACGCAGATGGGCAACCAGGGGCGATCGGGCGACGGAATCCGCATGGTCAAGGAATGGATCGACGCCGATCTCATCGGCAAGGTGACCGAGGTGCACGCGTGGACCAATCGCCCCGTCTGGCCGCAGGGCATCGAGGTCGGGAGGCCCGCGGAGACGCCCGCGGTCCCCGAATCGTTGGATTGGAACCTGTGGATCGGGCCGGCGCCGATGCGCCCCTATCATCCGACCTACCATCCGAACAAGTGGCGCGCGTGGTGGGATTTTGGGACCGGGTCGCTGGGGGACCTGGGTTGCCACATCCTCGATGTCCCGTTCCTCTCGCTGAAGCTGAAATACCCGGAGCGGGTCGAGGGCTGCATCTCCACCTACTGGGAAGAGTTCTGGAAGAAGACCGAGCCAAAGAACGAGACATTCCCGCGGTCCACGATCGTGCGGTATCGGTTCCCCGCCCGCGAGGGCCTGCCGCCGGTGCGCCTGACATGGTGGGATGGAGGCATGATGCCGCCCAGGCCGGAGGAACTCGAACCGGGCCGGCAGATGGGCGATGCGGACGGCGGCGTGCTTTTTATCGGGGACAAGGGCAAACTCATGTGCGGCTGCTATGGCAAGAATCCGCGGCTGATCCCCGAGTCGCGCATGAAGGACTTCCGGCCGCCGGAGCCGAGCATTCCCCGCATCCCGCACGGCCTCGATGGCCACGAGCAGGATTGGGTGCGTTCCTGCAAGGATGGAAAACCTTCGTCTTCCCATTTCGATTATTCCGGCCCACTTTCAGAGATGGTGCTGATGGGCAACCTGGCGGTCCGTTATCCGGGCCGCGAGCTGGTGTGGGATGGGGAAAAGATGGAGGTCTCAAATGATGCCGAGGCAAACGCATTCGTTCGAAGCCAATACCGGGACGGCTGGGCGCTCTGAGCCGACCGGTCGGGGTGGGTCGCGCAGCGCCCGCGGGCCGGCCATGGTGAAGGCCTGGCCGCTCGCCCTCGGCCTCCTGCTGGCCGCGGGCGCCACGGCGCCCTCCGCCGGCGACTCATCGGCGCACCCGGATGCCACCGGTTGGCGCCAGCTCTTTGCCGAGGACCTTTCCGATGCCGTCGCGCCCCCAGGGGTCTGGTCGTGGCGCGATGGGGTGCTCGGCGCCACCGAGGACCAGAGCCTCTGGACGCGCGAGGAGTACTCGGATTTCACGGTGGACCTGGAGTTCCGCAATTCGGATGGGACCAACAGCGGGGTGATCGTGTACGCGAGCGACACGAAGAATTGGATCCCGAATTCGGTGGAGATACAGATCGCGGATGACTTCAGCCCGAAATGGGCCAAGAGCCCGAAGAGCTGGCAGTGCGGGGCCATCTTCGGCCACAAGCCCGCCGCCAAGAGCGCCGTCCGCAAGCCGGGCGAGTGGAACCGCATGACGATCACCTGCCGCGGCCCGATCATATCGGTGGCGCTCAACGGGGAGGCCATCAACGAGATCGACTTGCGCCAATGGACGTCGGCGAAAAATAACCCCGATGGCTCCGAGATCCCGCCGTGGTTGAGCAAGCCCCTGGCCGAGCTACCCACGCGGGGACGCATCGGCCTGCAGGGCAAGCATGCCGGCGCGCCGATCGAGTTCCGCAATATCAGGATATCGGCTCAGGCGCCCCGCTGAAAGGCGCGGGGCGTCTTGCCCGTGTGCTTTCTGAAATGCGCCGTGAAGTTGCTCTGGTCGCAGAAACCGAGGCGGGCGGCGAGGTCGGCGATGCCCTCGTCGCCGCGGGCCAGCGCCTCGCAGGCGGCGCGGATCCTGCATTTCATCCAGTAGGTGCGGGGGCTCATGCCGAACGCCTCGTGGAATGTTCGCTGGAGCTGACGGGCGGAGATGCCGCAGGCCCGCGCGAGTTCCCCCACCGGCGGGAAGGTGGACAGGTCCCCGCGCAGGCGATTGACCGAAGGCGCGATGCGCGAGGGGCCGAGCTCTGGAGGCGCGACGCCGCCGCACGCGCGCAGGGTGCCCATGACGCCGATGACGTGGCCCCCGCGGTCCTTGATCGGGAACTTGCTGATGACAAACCAGTCCGGCAGGCCCACGTGATCGACCCAGACCTCCACCTGATTGAGGATGGGCTTGCCGCTCCGGTGGATGCGGCGGTCATCGGCCAGGTACTTCCGCGCGAGGGGTCCCGGCGTCAGCTCGTGGTCGGTCTTGCCAAGCATCGCCGCCGCGTCGCGCAACCCGTGGTGCGCGGGGAGCCCGCGGCTGAAGAACAGCGTGCGTCCCGCCCGGTCCTTCACGAAGAAGTGGATATCGGGCAACCCATCGAAGACCCGATGGAAGTGGCTGTCGGGGGCGATCCGGCGCAGGAACTCGGCCCGCGCCCTCGACCATCGGTTGGCTATGGGCGACGCTTTTGGCATATTATCCAACGCTTTCGGCACAGACGGCGCAACGACCGCGCGGTATCATAGCTCATTAATGTGATTAATGTGATGAAAACCACACGCAGAAAATTCATCCTGAAGGCCGGAGGTGGATTCGGGGCGCTTGCCGGGACGGCGCCGCTGGGCGCGGCGGCCGAGGGCGAGGGCCCTCACATCGCGGTGCCCGCGAGGCGCGTGCCGGTGCTCGCCGAGGCGGACATCGTCGTCTGCGGCGGCGGCACGGCCGGGATCGCCGCCGCGTGTTGCGCGGCGCGTCACGGCGCCCAGGTCATCCTCCTGGAGCGGTGGCCGAGCCTCGGTGGCATGGCCACCAACGCGCTCGTCAACATCTGGCACACCAGCGACCGCACGAAGCCGGTCATCCGGGGCTTCGTCCAGGAGGCGATCGAGCGCGGCGGGCGGTTCGTGCGGCAGATGGCGCATTACCCGACGCGGCCCGAGACCCACGAGTTCGACTCGACCGGTATGCGCATGGTGTTCGACCGCATGCTCCAGGACGCCGGCGCCCGCGCCTTCTGCAACCTGACGGCGGTCGAGTCGGTGGTCGAGGATGGCCGGATGCGCGCGGTGCTGGTGGACACCAAGACCGGGCGGAAGGCTGTGTTGGGCAGGATGTTCATCGACGCCACCGGCGATGGCGACGTCGCGGCCAACGCCGGCCTACCCTTCGATTTCGGGCGCGCCGCCGATGGGCTCGTGCAGGGCATGACCATGATGTTCCGCCTCCGCGGCCTCGATCCGGCCCGCATCAAGGCTCACCCCGAGGACGCCCAGCACGTCTTCGAGTTGATGAAGAAGCTGCGCGACGAGGGGAAGTTCCCGCCCTTTCTCGAGGCGGCCGCCCGCTCGTACCTCGCCAGCCCCCGCGACCCGATCGTCTCCTACAACATGTGCCCCGTGGCCGGCAATCCGCTCGATGAGGAGGAGCTGACCCAGTTGTCCGCGCGGGCGCGCGAGCAGGTCTATCGCTACGCCGATCTCTGGCGCGAGATGATGCCGGGGTTCGAGTCCGCCGACGTCGAGCAGATGGGCTTCGCCCTGGGGATCCGCGAATCGCGCCGCATCCGCGGCATCAAGACCCTCGATGCCCCCATGGTCGTCAACGCCGTCAAACAGCCCGACGCCATCGGACACGGCTTCTGGATGATCGACATCCACGACCCGAAAGGCAGCGGCCACACGACATGGGTGGACCAGAAGCAAGAGATGATGCCCCCCGTCGGCGAAAGCTACCATATCCCGCTCGGCATTTGCCTGAATGACCGCCTCCCCAATCTCGCCGTCGCCGGGCGGTGCATCTCCGCGACCCACGAGGCGCTCGCCTCCGTCCGCCTCCAATCCCACTGCATGGTCATGGGCCAGGGCGTCGGCACCTGCGCGGCGCTCGCGCTCAACGCCGGGGTGGAGATGGCAAAACTCGACGTGCGAACACTCCAATCGCAATTGCGCAAGGACGGCGTGTATCTGGAAGACGTGCCTTGATGGAATTCAGTTGGCGATTGTTGGCCAAATGCTGGCGCGCTCGGCTGCTAGATTTTCGAGTCAGACATCATCCGGCAGCCGCCGGACCACCGGGAGTGAAAATGTAGCCCATCTGGCCACAGATGGGATCGTTCGATCCGCCCGCGGGCCCACGGTCTGGCGACCGTGGCTACGAATTTTCGAGCTAGAACCCGTGCCCCGCAGACGGGGCACCACCGGGTCAGAAAATGTAGCCGAGGCCGTGAGGCCTTGGCGGCCAAACGCTGACGCGTTCGGCTACGGGATGCGCTGCGGCTATTTTCAAGTCAGATGAATCCGAACGGTTCCTTCTGGTTGCCATTTGGGAGGGACGCCCAGAGCGGTGGGACGACAAGGCCCTTCCGCCAACGATCCTCGTCGCGGTCGCTCAGTTGCGGAAATCCCCGTCGCCCAGCTTGATTGCCCATTCTCGATCGAAGATTTCCGATTGCCGACGGTAGAATGCCGAATCAGCTGGAGGCAGTCTTGCGGCTGGCCGCCATGATCGCGGTGATTTCGTTGGCCTCGCGAAGCAGACCTTCGATCCTCGACGCCCCGACCAAACCGACCTCGATGATCAACTCGATCCACGGCATCGATTCGTCCGGCTCCTTTACCACCGTTGAGAGTTTCGGAACAGACTCCGCCTTGGATCGCGCCCGGCGCGCCGCACGGTAGTTCGCCGCCACCGAGGTCGCCGAGCGCATCAGCTGATCCGCGATGCATCGTCCCTTGACCGGTCTTGGTAAATGGTCCACCAGCCGCATCACCCGTAACGCAAACGCCTTCGTTCGACCCCTCAGTCCGTTCGTATCCGTGCCCACGAGCTCAATCTTCCATCGGCAGCCGTCGCAGCGGATGCGCGAGAAACCTGTGAAAAGGCAGGGGGGTGTGGTCGAACGGCACACCTGCAAAGAAATCTTGGGTGGGGGAAACCGCTTGTCAGGGCGCGGCGGGACACTCGAAGACGCTGGACTTCTCAATATGTGACCAGGATCCGGTAGAACATGCGGTTGGTGGCGAAGGACCACGATGTGGATATGGAGAGCGGGGCGTCATCGACGGTGCAGGTGACGCTGGCGCCGGGGATATCGTTCCAGGGGTCATTCTGGCCGATGTCCGAGGACCGCTGCATCTGGTAAGTGCGCCCGGCCTTTCCGTAGAACCGGCAGGTGGCGGTCCCGGCGACCTTGTCGATGAACGGGCCGAAGGTGCGATACAGGGAGTCGCAGTCGTTGAAGGCGGTGCCGTAGAAATACTCCTCGCGGTCGGTCTGGCTATCGCCATCGGTGTCGGCGGTGGGCGATATCCAGTTGCCGAAGTCGAGGTTGGAGACCGTGACGCCGGCGGCCGCGATTGAGGCGGAGTGGGCGAAAGTCGGGGAACCGGGGAGCGACTGCGACCAGGGCGCCTGGATGGTCTCGCGGATCTGGTAGGGGCTGCCGCCCATCCAATACAGGCGGATGGCGTATCGGCCGGACGTGTCGGTGAAATCTGCGGGTTCGCCGACCTCGCGGACGCCGTTGGTGTTGAGGTCCGCGAAGATGAGCCAATCGTGGAGATAGATCTCGCCCGCGCCCCTCGCCTGATCCTGATTCTCGTCGTAGAACGTGATGCCCGTGACGGTGCCCAGTTCCGAGGCGCGGTTACCGAAGTCGGCGCTGCGGGTGGATCCCGCCGAGACGGTGATGACGTGGTGGTCCAGGCCCGCGATGTTGGTGGGATACGTCTGGACCCACGTGGGCCAGAGGACCTCGCGCACGAGGTACGTGAATGGTGCCGGGACGCTGAAGGCGTACGCGCCGGCGGGGTCGGTCATGGCCCTGGGCTCACCGGCGTCGAGCGCGCCATTCCCGTTGAGGTCGAGATAGATGTCCCATCCCGACAGCGTGATCTCCGGGGGGGTATCGAATGTGCCATTGCCGTTCACGTCGTGGAACTTGATGCCCTGGATGGTGGCGTTGGCGCCGGGGGGGCGCGAGTCGATGGCGAGTAGGTGGTCCTCGACCTCGCCGTCGGGGGCATAGCCGGAATAGCTTGGCGTGCCCATGGGGGCGGTCGTGTAGCGGAATCGGGCGACGACGTTGGTGCCCAGCGCCATGCCTCCGCTGGGGACGTTGAACGGCAGGTTGTTTGTGCCGGCGACGACCGCCGCGTTGGCGAGGATCCATTCGCCGGAGTCATTCCAGTCGAGGTCGTTGTTGAAGTCGACCCAGGCGTTGACGAAACCGGGCGCGGAGGCGATGACGTTTGCGGAGTTCCAGCCCGGGGCCGTCACGGCATAGATCTTGCCCGCGGGAAGCGTCACGCCCTCCTCATCGTCTGGGCCGGCCGCGGGATTAATGTCGTCGCCGTCGGCGGCGGGGGCGGGTTGGCCATCGGCCTCCAGATCGACGCGCTGGCCGAGGCAAATACCGGACGCCACGAGATGGACGGCGCCGCCATTGGTCCCCGTCGTGGGGAAGAAGGTCCCGGATTCGGGGGCATCGCCCCAGTCGAAGTACGATGCGCCCTCTTGGCCGATCGTGGCGATGTAGTCCTCGACCTCACCGGGTGCGGTGGGGGCCAGGCCCGCGTACTCGGGGGGCGAGACCTGGCTCGTGAGCGGTTGGACGCTGAAGCGGAGGCGCCCGTAGACCGCGGTCCCGGACGGCAGTCCGGTCGGGGGAATGAACACGGACAGGTAGTTGGTGCCGGCGGCGACGGGGACATCCAGCGCGACGTTCTCGCCGGGGTCGTTCCAATCCAGGTCGCCGTAGAGATCGAGCCAGACGCTCAGGAATCCATTCGTGCTGGTTGCGACCGGCACCGTGTTGGTGACACCCGGCAAGAGGAGGCCGCTGGCGAGTAGGACGCCATCCTCGTCCGGGGTGCCATCGTAAATGTCATCGCCATCGGCGAGCGCGGTGGGTTGGCCATCGGGGTCGCCCTCCACGAGCAGGCCCATGGAGACGCCGGCCGCGACGAGATGGGCTGCGCCATTGTTGGCGGCCGTGGTGGGGAATGCGGTACCCGCCTCCGGTGCATCGCCGTAGTCAAACATGGACGCAGGGGTGATGGTCACGAGGTAGTCTTCGACCTCCCCATTGGGCCAGAGCCCGACATACGCCGCGCCGATCGGCACGGTGGAGTAGCGGAACCGCGCGAAGGCCTGGGTGCCCGCGACTGCGGTGCCCGGCACCGGGAAGGTCAGCACGTTGGTTCCCGAGGCCAGGGGTTGATCGAAGAAGATCTGCTCGCCGGCATCGTTCCAGTCGCCGTCGCCGGTGAAATCGACCCATGCGCTCAGGAGGCCGGGGGCCGAGGCGACGACGAGGACGCCATTGACGGTCCCGCTCGTGAGGCCGCCGGGGGGCAGCGTCACGCCATCCTCGTCGTCGTTTGGCGGCGGGTAGACGATGTCGATGTCATCGCCATCGGCGAGGGCGGTGGGTTGGCCATCGGGCTCGCCATCGATGCTCGCGCCGAGGCGGATGCCCGACACGATCACGTGCGCGGCACCGTTGTTTCGGGCGCGGGTGGGGAATGTCGGGTCGAGCGCGTCGCCCCAGTCGATGTTCTCCTCGGGTTCGTCCGAGGCCGTGGACAACCAGTAATCCTCGACTTCGCCGTCGGGCTTTTGTCCGGTGTAACTCGTCCCGATGCTTTGGGTGCTGAAGCGGAAGCGCGACATGACCTGGGTGACCGACGGCGTCCAGAGCGGGACGTTGACGATCAGGCTATTCAATCCGGGCGATAGAGGCCGGTCGTTAAAGATCTGCTCGCCGGGGTCGCTCCAGACACCATTGGTATTGAAGTCTATCCACGCGCTGAGCAGGCCGTTGGTCGAGGCGGTGATGTCCACCTGGTTGGGTTGGCCGGGGCGCAGGGCGCCGAAGGGGAAAACGACGCCATCCTCGTCGTCGGTGCCATCGCCGTTATCGTCGCCGTCGGCGAGCGCGGTGGGTTGGCCGTCGGGGTCGGGCTCGACCCATTGCCCGAGGAAGATGTTCGAGACGATCATGTGCGAGGCGCCGCTGTTGGTGGAAAGGGTGGGGAAGGTGGGGTCGGCCGCATCGCCCCAGTCCTCGAGCTTGCCGGGTAGGGCGTCTCCGATCTGGACGAGATAGTCCTCGACTTCGCCATTCTGCCAGAGGCCCGTGTAGCTCGCGCCGATGGGCTGCGTGCTGAAGCGGAAGCGCGCGAAGACCGACGCGCCCGCGGGTAGGCCAACGGGGACGTTGAAATTGATGTTGTTGAGACCGGCGAAGAGCCATCGGTCAAAGAAGATCTGCTCGCCGGTGTCGTTCCAATCGCCATCGGCGTTGAAGTCGATCCAGGCGCTGAGGTAGCCGCCCACCGAGGCGGTGACTTGAACGGGGGCGCTGCTGCCTTGGCCGAGCGGCAGGAGGGGGAAGGCGACGCCGTCCTCGTCATCGTTCGCGGGGGGGTAGACCGTGTCGAGGTCATCGCCATCGGCGAGCGCGGTGGGCTGGCCATCGGGCTCGCCATCGATGCTCGCGCCGAGGAGGATCCCCGGCACGATCACGTGCGCCGCGCCATTGTTCGCCTTCAGCGTGGGGAACGTTGGGTCATTGGCATCCCCGAAATCGAGCGTCTCATCCTCGACCGGCTCGTTGCCGAAATCGGGCGGTTCTCCTGGAGGCCACGTGATGTAGCCATCCTCTAGGACCGTGACGTCATGGCCATAGTGTGGCGCGCCGGGATAGGTCTCCTGCCAGCCCGGGGTGGGGATTTCGCGGAGCCAGTAGTTGGTCGACGTAACGCCCACGAGTTGGCCGAAGCGAAAGTAGCCTTCGCCGTCGGTGGTGGTCTTGGGTTCACCCTCTTCCCACGAGCGGCTGTTGTCGAGATCGAGGTAGACCTCGACATCCGGCAGGCCCGGCTCATCGGGGTCTTTTTGGCCGTCGCCGTCGTAATCGCCCCACTTTTGGCCTTCGGAGGGATCGTGGAACACGGATACGTCACTTGAGAGATTCGGCGGCACCGGATACGGCGAACCATCGTCGGTCTTGACCATGTCCAGCCACTGGCTGACCTTCAACGACATGGTCCGATTCGCGAAGATGTCGGCGCCGCCCGAGAACGAGCCGACGAGGGGCTGATATCGCGGGTCGGTCGATGGCATGGGGGGCTGGACCGCGAACTGCAGCAGTCGGGCGGCGGAACCGGACAGCGGGATGTTCCCGAAGGCCCACGAGGGGACATGGTAGGCCCCCTGTGCGTTGTTGAAGCAATACCATGCGAGGCCGTCATGGTTGAGGGCGATGATCTGGGGCAGCAGGCCGCCCAGGTCGTCGAACGGGGGGTTGGGATTCGGTGGGGGCAGGCCGGCCTGCATGGCGAATTCGGCGGTCAGCCACGTGTCCCTCATCTCGCCGGCGTAGGCATCCCAGGTCGATCTGGGTGGGGGGTTGCTGAGGGACTCCCCGTGGCTGTTGGCGGCAAACTGCCAGTTATTGGTGGTGAGCGGGGCGGTGTCGTTCGCGATCGTGGCCTGGACGTCGAATGCGATGATGTCGCCGCTGGCATTGGTTTTCAGGTTGGCCACCTGGCCGCGGATGGCGGAGGCGTTGGCGGTGCCCCCGCCGTGGGGTGCGAGGTTGTCGTAGAATTCAAAGCTGAGGGCCTCATCCGCCTGATTTGCGAACGAGAAGATGTGCTGGCCATATTGGGATGTCGGATCGATGCCGGCGGGGCCGGTGTTGGTGTTGCCAGTTGTGGTGACCGGAGGGGCCAGGATCAGGAATGAGGGCGCCGCGCGCGCGACGTCGAACGTGGATATGGAGAAGAGACAGGCGGCGACGATGGGCGCGAGGCCGTGGCGTGACCCTGTGGGCGCGCCGCGCCGGCGCGGGTGGCGGGAGCACGGGTTGGGGGCGGGCTTTTTCATGGTAGCACCTCATGGGGTGAAGGGTTTGAAACGAGATCGCGGGCCCGAATCCTTACAGCGCACCCCCGATCGACCGCTGGCCGATCGCCGCCCACCCCCGGCGTCGATTCTCTGACGAGGATCTTCGCCGTCGGACCGACGTGCGCCTTCATCCGAAGACCCCGTTAACTTAACTTATAAGTATCTCGTGGCGCTGTCGAATAAGGGGGCCTTGAAGCGTGATTAGATTCGGCGTGGCAGACATCGTGCCGTCCGTGGGCGGCACCACCTCGCATTGAAAATGTAGCCAAAGCCGCGAGGCTTTGGCGGCCGAACGTTCACGTGTTCCGCTACGGGCATTTTCGCCGGCACGCCATTGAATGCCGGAAGCGCGCGATGGAGACTTGAGATGGCTGGTGCCAGCAGCAGCGTCTCTTCCACGGGATCAATCGCCAGCGCACGAGTCGCAGTTCTGTTCGAGGGC
>JADLBR010000259.1 GCA_020847615.1 Verrucomicrobiia bacterium | reverse complement strand
GCGGTGCGAGGACGCACCGCACTCCAGAGCGCTGCGCGCGAAACCGGGCGCCGCCATGGCCCAGGATGTCGCCTGATTTCGGCCGAAGGCCTGTGGAGTGCGGACCGTCCCCGGGCCGCTATGTGCGGGCCGACGGTATTTTCGAGTTAGCGATGCGCGATTTTCAAGCTAGCGCCGCTCGCCTGGAACCACGATGTACGAGCGGGGCCTGACGGTCCTGCCGCTGTATTCGAACGCGCTATCGCGATAGTTGGTGATGATCTCGGAGCCGTCCGAATATGCCGTCCTGAAGATGTCGGGTGCGACCATCTCGTGTCTCTCCATGAACTCGAGCTGCAGCCCGCAGAGCGCCTTGAATTCATCGTGCCCCTTCTTGATCTGGGCGACCCCGGCGGCCAGCGAGGCGTCGTCGCCGCACGTGATGTCCTCGGCCCCCATCCATTGCTTGTCGCCCTCCATGAATTTGGAGTGGAAGTAGAACATCGGTCGCCCGCCGAATTCGACGAGCTTGAGTCTCTCGCGATCCCCCTTGATCGTGTAGTTCGCCGTCTCCGTGAAAGGGTTACTCATGATGATCCCATGATACGCCAGCTGCCAGATGGGGACCACGCGGTCGATCATCTTTGGGACCTTGGTGAGCCCGCCGAAGGAGACATAAAGCACATAGTCGAGGTTGCCGCAGCAGAAGTCGTACGGCCCCTCGGACGCCACGCCGCCGAAGGTGTCTTTCGCCAACCCCATGATCCGGCCGATCCACTCGGCGCTCTTGTTGGGGTCGAGCGGATGGCGGGGGTCATGGCAGGCCCGGGGGCGGACGATGGTCAGGACGTCGATGTAATGGATCCCGCGGAACCCGAGGTCTGCGACGGCCCGTAGATCCCTCGGCGCAAAGCGCTCGTGGGCGCGCCGCGGGCAGACGTTGTACATCCGGCCGCCGCTCCAACAGGCGTTCTTCGACAGGGCCTGATTGGCGTCCTTGATGATGTACTCCTCATCCCAATCCGCCGAGATGCGGTACGCGTCCGAGCTGTTGGTGTGGGCGACGATCTGGAAGCCCATCTGGCGCGCCTTCTTGATCAGGTGGCGCAGCCTGGCCTCGCCGCCCAGCGCCCCTTCGACGGGGAAGAGCTGGGGGTAGCGGCCGTCGTGGCCCTTCTGGTTCCATCCGACGAGGCAGATCTCGGCCCTCTCGATGCCCTGGCGCTTGAACTCGTCCAGGATCTCGCCGACGCGGTCGAACGTGACCGCGACCCTCATGGGCGGCTCGGTGTCGGGCGCCTGCTCCTCCACCGGGCTGGGCGCGGGCTTCCATCCCTGCCGGATGCGGACCTCGATGCTTTGCGCCGCGTAGGCGAGTTCGGGGCTGTGGCGGACGCGCTCCCTCAGGGGAACGCAGGCTTTGCGGTCCAGCTGGTGCCGGCGGTAGGCCCTGGCCATTCCCGAGTAATTGGCGTCATCGCCCGAGAGCGCGCGGAAGTCGATCGCGATGTCGTCGTAGGGCGCGCGCCCGTCCAGCTGGAATCTGGGGAACAGCTCGTACGAGCCATCCTTCGCCCGCGCCACGAGGGTGTACGCGTGCGGCAGGCCGGTCACGATCCCCACGAACGCGCCCCTCGGCGTCTTCATGCCAAACATGGGCATGGGGTTCCCCGCCAGCGCGTACTCGCCGTCCCGCTCCCTGAAGGTGCCCAGGAATCCGTTCGGCATCACGAAGTAGCCCTCTTCGCCGGTGTTGGCCGTCGCGAATCGCGGGTGAATCTCCACGTGCCTGAGCCCGGGCGGGATCTCGGCCGCCTTCCATCGGAAGCGCTGGAGCTGGCCCTCCTGTGTCAGCGGACGGGTCATTTTCTCCACCCGCCCGTCGGCGTGGACGCAGAGAACATCCACGTCGGAGCCCGCCAGCGGAGAGCACGCGATGATGCACATTCCGGTGAACGCGATGCCGTATCTCATGATATTTCCTCTTGTCACTTCGCCGTATAGCCGCCGTCCACGGGGAGATTTGCGCCGGTGACATAGCGGGACGCATCGCTCAGCAGGAAGACCACCGGCCCCCCGAGGTCGGAGCCGTCGGCCATTCGCCCGAGAAACGTGCGCGAGCAATAGCGGCCCAGGAAAGGCTCGGGCTGCGCGTTGAAGAACCCGCCTGGTGACACGCAGTTCACGCGCACGTTGTGCCGTCCGAAGAGCGCGGCGTAATAGCGCGTCAGGTTGATCATGCCGCCCTTGTGAAAGAAGTAGTCGGGCGGGGGATCGCCCATGTCGGTGCCCTCGTACAGCTCGAGGCTCGGCCCGACCATGCCCTGTATGGAACCGACGTTGACGATGCTGCCCGCACCCTGCCGGCACATCGTCTCGCCAAAGGCCCGCGTCATCAGGAATAGGCCGGTCGCGTTGACGCGCATGGATTCCTCCCACGCCGATGCGGGCGCATCGGGCGACCGCATGGGGCGGAGCACCGCGTTGTTGACCAGGCCATCGACCCGCCCGAAGCGCGCGAGCACACGGTCGCGCAGCGCCAGCACGGAAGACTCGTCGCCCTGGTCCAGCCTCTCGGCGACCACCGCGCGCCCGGCGGCGGCCTCCTCCGCGGCCACGGCCTCGAGCGAGGCGACGTTCCGGGATGCGACGACCAGCCTCGCCCCGGCCGCCGCGATCGCCGAGACCAGCCCCCTGCCAAATAGCCCCGCTCCCCCGCTGAGGACGATGACGTTGCCCCTGATGCTGAATGTGTCTGGCATGGCCCGCCGATCAACGATAGACCGCCTCCGCCTCGGCGGCGGGCCCCGCACCGTGGAACTCGGTCACGCAGCGTTTGAAATATTCCCCCAGGCCGATGACGTCCGCGCCGATGGTGAAAATCGTCGCCCCCTCGGCCTCGAGCGCCTCGCGATTATCGAGGGGTCCGACCATCACGAAGTGTTTCCCGTGTCTCTTGGCGGCGGCCATGACGCGCCGGCGCGCGGCCACCACCTCCGGATCGTGGATCTGGGCCACCCTGCCAATCAGGTGGCTGAAGTCCCCCGGCCCGAATAGCAGCGCGTCGTAGCCCGGCACGGATGCGATCTCCTCGACCTTGGCCAGCGCCTCGGGCGACTCGATCTGGAAGATGAGCAAGCGCTCCCGGTTGCCGTGCTCGATGTACTCCGGATACGGGACCTGACAGAACAGGCCGTCCATATTGCCCCCGTCGATCGGGCGCCGCCCAAGGGGATGGAACCGGGTCATCTCCACGATCCGCCTCGCCTCGTCCGCCGAGGCGACGTGCGGCACCATGATGCCCGTCGCATCGGCCTCGAAGGGTCTCAGGTAGTCGCTGTAGGAACCCTTGGATACCCTCACGATGGTGTCCATGTCGTACAGCTTCGCGGCGCGGATCATGTGCTCCAGATTGAGCCAGTCGTTCGGGACGTGCTCGTTGCAGAGCCACACCGCCGAGACGCCCGCCAGGCCCGCCAGTTCGACGACCCGCGGGTCGACCAGGTTCATCTTCATGACCGTCGGGCGCTGCCCGGCCCGGAGTTCGCGGAGGATTCGGCTGGGTCGGAGTCTCATGGTTTACCTTTCAGTGAATGAACATGTGCGCCAAAAGTCAAAGGCGGCCGCGGCGGGCCAGCGCCCCATCGTCGGTATCCCCGATGATCTCTTCAATCGCCACCGGGCACCCGCCCGCCTCGCGGCTCCGGATGCCGGCGATGAGGGCGGCCATCAGCTCGACGGTCTCCTCAAACGGGTAGGGCCTCGCGCCCGTCCGAACGAAATCGATGAAGGCCGCGAGCTGGCCGCGGAACGCGCCGTACGTGTCGCGCAGCGTGACGGCGGTCTGGTCCTGCGTGCCGTACAGGTGCACCGCGCCGAAACTCCCGAAGGCATCATGGATCGCCGCGACCGTCAGCTGGGCGCCGCCGCGATGCGCGACATGCACGATATCGGAGCCCCCGCGATGAATCGTCCGCGCGGACTCGAAGCCCGGCCCGACCAGGGGCTGGATCGCTTCCAGCGCGTGGATGCCATAGCGCTCCCACGTCTTGCAGGTGAAACTCGTGATCCAGCGCAACTCGCCCAGTCCCGCGCGGCGCCCCGCCATCTCGCGGATCTCGGGCGCGTACCGCATCCCGCTGTTGGAGAGGATCCGGGCACCCTCGCGGTGCCACCGCACGAACTGGCGCAGGTCCGGGACGTTGATCGCCATCGGCTTGTCCACGAATACCGGCAATCCAGCCTCGATGAACGGCCGCGCGCGGCGGACGTGATCGTCGCCATCGTCGGTCGCGATGATCGCCGCGTCCACCTGGCCGATGACGTCCTCGGGCCTCGGGACGACGCTCTCGATCAGCGACGCCGCCGCGACCCTCGGCGCGTCGGCGGGGTCGTCGGTCCAGATGTGGGTGACGCGCGCGCCCTCGATGCGGACTGTCTCCGGCGGATGCGCGCCAAGGTATTTCGGGATTGCGGCGTAGGGACATTTCGCCATCGCGGCCGGGTCGTAGCCGTTGATGATGGCGGACCACGAATAGGGGTGGCCGTTGCCCTCGATCATGCCCAGCATCGCCAGCCGGATCTCCCCGCTCATGCGATCTCCACCGCCAACCCGGTGCGCGCCGACTCGAGCGCCGCGAGGTTGAATTTCAGCGTCTGTATGGCCTCGTCGAGCGTGGCGAGCGGCGTCGGCCGACCCGCCGCGCCGTCGAGAAACGCGTTGGCCTGGGCGACGAACAGGTCGTCGCGCTCCACCGGGTCGGCCCCGTGGTGCTCCCAGGCATCGGCGCCACGGCGGAAGACGCCCCAGCGCTGCCCGTGCCCCTCGACGCGAACGCTGCCGCGCTCGCAGTGGATCTGGAGCGTCATCTCATTGGGCGCCTGAAACTGATTGAGCGCGTAGTTCACCAGCGTGTCGCCATTGCGCGCGACCACATTGACGGTGTCCTCGACCGTCACGCCCTCGAGCGCCCGGTGCGCCGCGTCGCAGAACACGCGCGTCGTGGGCCCGAGCAGCCACTCGACAGCGTTGGCGACGTGCGTCAGGGCGTCCTGAATCGCGCCGCCGCCGGACTCGTGCCGGGCGTAATAGATATCTCGATACGCCGGGCGGTACGTCGGGAAGTGTTGCCCCGCGGCCACGCTCGCGTGCAGCGGGCGGCCAAGTTCGCCACCCCGCAGCACCTCGCGCGCCCCCTGTATCCACGGCATCAGGTGATAGATGTACGCGACGGCCACGAATCGCCCGGTCGCCGCCGCCTCGCGCAGGGCGCCGATGCCCTCGAGGCTGGTGCCGAGCGGTTTCTCGATGAGCGCGGACGCGCCGTGCCGCAGCGCCGCGGTGGCGATGCCCACGTGCGTGTGGGCCGGGGTGCAGATGACGATCCCGTCGAAGCGGCGCGCGGCGAGCGCGGCATCAAAGTCCCTGAACCCGGTGACGCCGTGCCGCCCCGCGACTCGGTCCAGCAGCGCCGCGTTGGCGTCGCACGCCGCCACCTCCACCCGGCCCGTGCCCTGGAAACACCGCAGGTGGCGCTCGCCGATGCTGCCGCAGCCGACGATGAGTATGCCCTGGCTCAAGGTTTTTTCTCGCCGCTCGCGCCGGGGGTCCACCGCGCCTGCCGCAGGACCGCCCGCGCCGGCTCCTTCATCTTCTCGTACCAGATCGTCAGGAGCGAGCCATCGGCCAGTTCCACGGTGCTGGGATAGCCCAGGTCGCCGCCGACGCCATCGCCGGAGATGATCATCGCCTCGCCCCACGTCTTGCCGTTGTCGGCGCTGATCCGCGCCTGGTTGCCGAACGGGGGGCGCCGATGGCCGTAGGTCATGAGCAGGCGCCCATCGCGCAGTCGGAGCAGGTGCGAGGGCAGGCCCCAGACGCCGATCGGGTGCGGCACGCTCCACGTCTTGCCGCCATCGGTGGACTCGGATTGAAGGGTCTCGCCGGCGTTGGCCTTGTTGTGATTGCGGATCTGCGCGATGAGTGTCCCATCGCTCGCCTCGACGGCGTGCAGCTCGTGGTAACCCTTGACGATCTCGTCCCCGGGCCTCGTGGGGATCTCGGCCAGCCACTGCCACGTCAGCCCATCATCCCGGGACTCGCAAACGCCGATCTTTTTCTCCTCGGTCCAGAGGTGCTTCCCGGCGTACAGCAGGCGGCCGTCGCGGAGCTGGATGGGGCCGTGCGGGCTATTCACGACGGTGGGCAATCGGCCCGACCACGTCTTCCCGCCATCGGTCGAGCGGACCAGCCACACGCCCAGGTCCCCCTTGCGTTCCGCGTCGAGCAGCCGGGCGTGGCACGCCTTCCATCGCGCGAACTGCTCCGGCGACATGCCCGCGGTCTTCCAGCCGTTGGTCGAGAGCTCCGCGAACGCCGCCTGTTTCTGGAGATAGGGCTCGTAGGCCAGTGACGTGAACGTCGTGACCAGCAGCGTGCCCTTGGCCGTCTCGAGCACCCCGGCGTCGCGGTCGTCGGTGGCGCTGTCGAGCAGCACGCGCGGGTACGTCCACGTCTGGCCGTCGTCGCGCGAGGACATCGCGACGACTTGGCCAAAGGGGCAGACGTGCGCCTCGCGTCCGCCCGACCACGCGACCCAGAGCTCGCCGTTCGCGCGGCGCGCGACGGTCGGCCAGCCGTGATAATAATCCGGCTGCTGGCTGATGACCCTGGTCTCGATGATCGTCGGCGCGGCCGCCGCCGCCGATGTCAGCGCTAACAGGCCGCATCCGACGCGGTGGAGAAAACTCGATTTCAGGCTCATGGTCTTTCCTCGCTTTCTTTCATGTTGGCTCTCTCTGTCGACAGGGATCAAGGCCTGGCGTCCTCGTGCCCGACGTTCACCACGCGGTCCAGCCGCCGTCCACGGGAAGATTGATGCCGCTCACGTATGACGCGGCATCGCTCAGCAGGAATGCCACCGCGCCGGCGACCTCATCGGGTTGGCCGATCCGGCCCAGGGGCACCTTCGCGGCGAGGCGCTCGACGAACCCGGGGTGCGCGCGCCGGGTCCCGGGGTTGGGGAACGGGCCGGGCGAGATCGCGTTGCACCGGACGCCGGCCCGTCCGAAATGCACGGCGAGGTAGCGGGCCATCTGCTGGATGCCGGCCTTTCCGACGCCATACTCGACCGGGTTTGGGTTCATCGGCGCCTCGTAGGCCGAGGGATCCGGCGACACCGAGCCGTACATGCTCGACACGAGGACGATGCTTCCGCGCCCCGCCGGGCGCATCGCGCCGGCGACCTCGCGCGCGAAGATGAACGTGGAGGTGAGGTTGCCGTGATTGGCGATGTCGAACTCCTCCGCGCTCAGTTCCTCCAGGCGCTTCGCCGTCGCGGCGCAGTGCATCATCACGAGGCCGCGCGGCGGGCCGCGCTCGGCGATCCTCGCGGCGATGTATCCCGGCAAGGCGTCGACCTCGTTGATGTCCATGCGGCCCGCGGTGACCGCCGCGCGCAGGCCGGCGCCATCGATGAACTCCTGGGCCCGGTCGCCGATGTCCACGCAGAGCACGCGCGCGCCCAGGCGGACCAGCAGCCCGACGACCGCCTGCCCGAGATACCCCGCGCCCCCGACCACCCAGTGGTCCTGGCCGGTCAGGGCGAAAGGCTGCGGCGGGGTTTCGCGATCTTGGCTCATGGGGTCGCGCGTGGCTCTCGGCCTGCCCGATGTTCGGCTTGTCGGCGCCCGGAGGACAAGCGTACGCTTTTGGTAAGTTTTCATGACCAAATGCCAACGGCCGGAACCCAGTCTTGCATGGTCGCGCTGCCCCGGCGCGTGTCGCTCGTCTCGCAGGCGGCGGAGTCGATCCGCGCGCACCTGAGGGCGGGCCACTGGGCGCAACGCCTGCCGGCCGAGCGCCGGCTGTGTGAGATCCTTCAGGTGAGTCGGCCGACGGTGCGCTTGGCCCTGGGGCAGCTCGAGCGGGAGGGCGTGATCCGGCTTGTGGGGCGGGCTCGGCGGCGGGTGGGCGCTGACAGGGCGCGCGCGATACGCGGGTCGCGGTCGCGCTCGATCGCGATGCTGGTGCCCTCGCCGCTCCAGGCGATGCATCCGACCGCACTATTCATGATGGACACGCTGAGGGACAGGCTTGCGGACGCCGGGCGCGCCGTGCGTCTCCACGCCAGCCCGGCGGCATTCTCCGCCAAGCCCGCGCGCGCGCTCGAGATGCTGGCGGGTGGCGACCCGATGGCCGTGTGGGTGGCGTGGGGATCCAAGGAACCGATGCAGCGGTGGTTCCTGAGGCGGCGAGTGCCGCTGCTGGTGGTGGGGTCCTGTGGGCCGGGCGTCCCGCTTCCATCCGTGGACGTGGATTTCCGCGCGACGTGCCGCCACGCGGGCGAGATCCTCGTGCGGAAGGGCCATCGGCGCCTCGCCCTGGTGATGCAACAGGATGCGTATGACGGCGACGTCGAGAGCGAGCGCGGGTTGCGCGAGGTCCTGGCCCGTCATCCGGGGGTGCACCTCCGGGTCGTGCGCCACGATGGGACCGCGGCCCACCTGTGCTCGCTGTTGGATGCCGCACTGCGCCGGGCGGACCGGCCGACCGGCTATCTCGTTTTTCGCGCGGCGCATGCCCTGACGGTCGTGATGCACCTGATGCGGCGCGGGGTCCGCCTGCCGCAAGATGCCGCGGTCCTCTCTAGGGACGAGGAGGCGTACCTGCGGCACGCCAGCCCCGCGGTCAGCCGTTACTCGATCGATCTGGACCAATTCTCGCGCAAGGTGTGCAGCGCCGTCCGCGAGCTGGCGGAGACGGGCGCGTTGCCCGCGCGCGCCGTCCGGCTCATGCCCGAGTTCATCGCGGGCGAGACCGTGTGACGGGAGCCTATTCGGGCGGTGCGCTGCCGTAGCTCCAGGTGGCTTTGGCCGGCGGCGCGCGCTGTGGCTCGGGCGCGGGATCCGGCCCCAATCGATGCGCCAGCTCTGCGGCCGCCTCCACCATCTGGCGGCCGGCGGAGTGATCGAGGTTGCTGTAGGAGGTCAACCGCGTCTCGTAGCCGCCGCCGCCGGGGCCGAAAGCCGCCTCGGCGGGCACGTAGCCCGCGCACCCGTTGGCGAGGGTCACCGGCCACGTGAAAGGGAAGGGGCTCCTTCGCTTGATCTCTAGGCCCAGCTCGACAAAGAGCTCCCCGGGCGCGCCGAGGAAGATGGCGGGTCCGATCTGCACGGCCTGCACTTCCACGGCCAGCGACCTTTCCCTCGCCAGCAGTGCGTCCAGCAGCACGATCTCCTTCGCAAAAACCCACTCGGCGTGACCCGCTTCTCCCTGCGGGCGCCCCACGATCTCAAGGCACTGGCGCACGCGCTCGGGGGAGGGGATCCGGCGCGGGATGTCCCAAGTCTTTACGGCCGCATCGAGGGTCAGGTTCCCGCCCGGTTCGGCGAGCAGCAGCGCTCTGAGCGCCGCGGCGCCCACGCATCCGCCGACGCGGCGGGCCGAGTGCTCGCCGGAGGGTTCGACGTGGGGGCTGAGGTTGTCCACCTGCGTGATGTCGCCGCTCGCCCCCGGCAGAAAGAGCACCGGGGCCGCCGAACCCAGCGCCCCGCCGATGGCCCGCTCCATATAGTAGACCCAGTTCGCGGAGAAGCCTTCGGGATTCGTGGTGCAGTGGCACGCGTAGTTGACCGCGCACCCGAGCAGTTGCCCGTCCCGGTCCCACGCGCCCAGCGCGCCCACCTCGGGGTCGATCGGCCCGGCGGGAGCCGCGATGTCGGGATGGCCGCGGCCGGGATGCGTGAACGTCAGCCCATCCCTCATCTTGAATCGGCGGTTGAACGCCACCCGATCCTCGGCGCACTTGCCGAAACTCAGCCACGCCTCCGTCATGGCCCCGTTCGCCCGTGCCACCGCACCGACGGCCTGATCCACGACGCGCCGGAGATAGCCGGCATCGGCGCAGGAGGAGACCTCGTAGGCCAACCTGCGCACCAGCGGCGACGCGTGATCGAAGTCGCCGGGTTGTATCATCCCGACTGGGCCCCCCGAGTGGGTATGGGTGGCGGCGATCATCACCGCCTCCGGGCCAATGCCGCAGCACCGCCGGATCTCTCGCCGGACGGCATCCACCAGGGCGCGCGGGACGACCAGGGCGTCGACGCTGACCAGCGCCACGCGGCATCGCCCGTTATCAAAAACCGCGGCGCGGACCTTGCACGGATCGTGCACCGAATGGCTGAACGCCTTGACGTAACCGCCGGGGGTTTCCATGCCCGGCGATGGCGTGATGTCCGCCTCGGCGAAACCGGCCCTGATCCCCGACGGCGCCCGCGGGCCCGCGGGACGCGGCAAGTAGAGATCATCCGTTATCACAAAACAAATGGTATATACTCTTACAGGCCGGACAAGCAAAGCCGTATGGCGGTGCGGCGCGTCCCCGCACCGCCCGGAGCGCTGGCCGTCGCGGGCCGGATGGTGTAAGCATCGGGGTCGTGCGGCAATTCTGTTTCTGGGCACTGGCAGCCGGGTTTGGGATGTTTGTTTGGCGTGGCGGCCCGTGCGCCCAGGCGGCCGTCACGCCCGCCGAAGCGTGTTTCGAAAAAATGCCGCCCGGCTGGAGCGTCGCGGAATCGTTCCTTGCACCCGCGGATCAGGTTGGGTCGATCGGAACGAAGTTAGGCGCGCCGATCCGGAGTGTCTCGAACACGTTTCTATCGGTTCACGGGCAGACCATTCGCGTGAACATCCTGCACGCCTCGTCCGAACCCGGGGCCGAGATCTTGCATGCGGCGATCTCGGCCATGAAGGGCGATCCGGCGTTCTGCGTCCGAGATGGACTTCGGGTGATCGAGTTTACCGGGAAGGCCGCGACGCCCGCACTAGCCACGAAGGTTGCCTGGGAACTCGGGTTTCGCCCGAGGCCGAGGGAAGTCCGTTACCGTGTCACGGCCGACATCGCGACGGTCGAGAGATCGGACTACATGCGGTTTAATGATCTGTGCCAGCTCTTCTTTCGCGCGCAGGAGAATGTCGGCGGCGATATGGCGGGCAAGATCCGCGAGGTCGCGGCATCGTTCCGCTTTGGCAATTGACTGACGTTGCGCGCGCCGGCGCCGGGCGGACCGGGGGTGGTTGCATGCGAGTTCAGCAGCGCGCCAGCCGGGCGGGGCACGTGCCTCGGTGGCGAGGCAGTGCGGTATGAGTTCGGCGGGCTCCCGGAATTGCACGGGGTGCCCCATGTGACCCTCGCCGCGGAAATCGTGGCCAGGGAGGATGGCCTCACGCCAACCGTCAGGCCGCATGACGGGGCGCTGACGGCGGCGACGCCGCACTGGCCGGCGGACGATCCCGGCATCAGGGCCCTCGCCCAAGAGATCATCGCCGGAGAGCGGGGTCGCGAGGAGCAGGTGGATG
>JADLBR010000258.1 GCA_020847615.1 Verrucomicrobiia bacterium | reverse complement strand
GGCAGGTCCACGAGGGAAGTCTTGAGGGTCATCCAGAGGCCGAGGGCCATGACCTCGGCCATATCGACGGATGGGTGGAAGCGGATCCCGCCCTTGTAGGGTCCGAGCAGGTCGTTGTGCTGGACCCGGTAGCACTCGTAGACGGTGATGGTGCCATCGTCGCGCTGGAGGGACCCGCGGAATCGGATGATCTTGTCGGGGACGCGGAGGCGTTCGATGATCGCCTTTCCGGGATGGAGGCGGTCGATGCCGAGGAGGTCGGCGCTTTCCGCCACGACCTGCATGGCATTTTCGAACGGATCGGGCATGGCTTTACCCCCCGGAACGGATTTTCTCGATGATTGCGGCGAGCTTTTCGGGCGACCAATCCTGGGGAGGCTGTGCCGCCTGGCGGGCCATGAGGGACTGCGGGGAGGGGCAGGGTGTGACGATACCGGCCGGGGGGATATCGATGCCGGCGACCCAGGCGATGGCGTTGAGCACGAGGGTGCGGTAGTCGTCGTGCGCCCAATTCCAGTGGGAGTGGCCCCCGGTGAAACCGAAGCCCCTGCCACCGCCGGGACGCTCGAAGGCCCATGCGACATGCTCTGGCATGCCGCGCCGGGCGCGGACGGTGGGGTTGTTGCTGTGGGGGCCATCGGGTCGTTCGCGGGTCGCGTCGGGCGGGACCGCCGTGAGGATCGGGGTGACGCCCGCCATGCCGTCGGCAAACCGCATGTGGTAATACCACTCGTCGGGTATCGAGAAAGGGCGCACGCCACGCGTGATGGGATGCTCGGGCATGGCCTTGAAATCGGCTTTCCAACTGGGGTTCACCGACCATCCCTGCTCGTAGTACCCACCGATCCAGCGAAGGAGATGCTCTCCGCGCTCCTTGTTGCCGACGTCGAGCGCGTAGTGAAGCAACACGAAACCGACACCCTTGCGGGCCAGGGAGTCGGCGGCGCCGTAGTGGTTTCCGATGACGGAATTCGCATCGCAGAAAATCACGACGGCGGATGCCCCCTCGAGGACGGAGGGGTCGCTGGGCCAGCCACCCTCATGGACGACGGCCTGGCAACCGGGGGCGTGGCGGTTGAGCAGTTCGGCCAACAAGTGGCAACCCGCAGGGAATGCGTGGGATCCGTAGCCGTGGCTCGCCTTGCCGGGCAGAAAGATGATCCTGTTTGCTGCGCTGGCCGGCAAAGCGGAACCGAGAATCGCAAGGGCCGCGAACCATGGAGCGAACGACCTCATCCTGTGCCTCCAAAACAACAGTGTGGGCACCCGCAGGGACATGTAAAGGACGCTTCGCGCGGCCGAAATGGGCCTGTCATGCGAAGGAAAATTCGCAAGAATTTGGCTTGCAATAGCATAGGGGGCTTTGCTAATTTCCAACTAGTATGCCAAATCTCACAAAGCGCGATCTTGTGGTGCGCATCGCCCAAGAGACTGGCAAGGTCCAGCAAGAGGTGCACCAGATCATCCAAAAGACGCTTGATTACATCATCGAAGCGCTTGCCAGCGAGCGTGATGTGGAACTGCGTAATTTTGGTGTGTTCGAGGTCAAGCTGCGCAAGGCACGGGTGGGCAGAAATCCGAATCGGCCTGAGACGGACGTGCCGATTCCGCCGCGGGCGGTGGTCAAGTTCAAGGCGGGCAAGGAGATGAAGGCGCGCGTGATGCGCCTCTCCGGTCGGCTGTCGGACAAACCGGACGCGCCATCGGCAGCGCAGGATGCCTGAGACGGGCGGTGCCCGGGGAACGCTGATGCAGGCGCTCACGGGCTTCCGGGATTTTTTTCCTGACGCGTGCGCGCGGCGGAATGGGATTTTCCGGTCGTGGAGGCGCACGGCGGAGCGGCATGGGTTCGTCGAATACGACGGGCCGCCGCTGGAGAGCCTGGAGCTTTTCACGCGCAAGTCGGGCCCAGAAATCGTCAAACAGCTTTATAATTTTGTCGACAAGGGTGAACGGGAGGTGGCGTTTCGGGCGGAGATGACGCCGACGTTTGTCCGGATGGTGGGGGCGAGGCATCGGGATTTTCGGAAACCGATCAAGTGGTTTGCGATACCGCAATTGCTGCGGTACGAGCGACCGCAGAAGGGGCGGCTGCGGGAACATTTCCAGTTCAACGCGGATCTCGTGGGATCTGGGACGCCGGGGGAGGACGCGGAGGTCATCGCGCTACTGGTGGCGCTGCTGCGGGATCTCGGGCTGGGCCCGCGGGACTTCCGGGTGCGGCTGAGCAGCCGGGCGGTGTGGCATGCGGCGCTCGATGCGATCGGCGTGGGGGCCGCGGCGCACGGCGGGGTGTTTGAGGTGGTGGACAAGATGGAGCGGGTGAAGCCCGAGGAGTCCGAGGCGAGGCTGGCTGGCCTTGGGCTGGGCGCGGAGCAGACGGCAAAGGTGCGGGCGGTGAGCGAGGCCCGGGACCTGGAGGGGGCGGCGTCCGCCGCGGGTGGTCTCGGGGAGGCTGGGGAGTGGTTGAGGCAGGTGATCGGTTCGCTGGAGGCGCTGGGGGCGGGCGACTGTGTGGCGGTCGACCTGGGGATCGTGCGCGGATTGGCCTATTACACCGGTGTGGTGTTTGAGGCCTTCGCGCTGGATGCCGCCGGTGGCTACGACGGGCGGGCGCTTGCCGGGGGCGGTCGATATGATGACCTGCTGAAGAATCTGGCCGGTGTGGCGCTGCCGGCGGTGGGATTCGGGATGGGCGATGTCGTTCTCGGGCAACTGCTGGAGGAAAAGGGGCTGGATGTGACCGGTGGCGCGGGGAAGCGTGTGTTCGTGGCGTGGCCCGGGGAGGAATTTCGGGTGTCGGGACTGGGCGTGGTCAGGGCGCTTCGGGAGGCGGGTTTCGTGGCGGAGTATCCACTTCGGGCGCAGGGCCTGGGCAAGCAGTTGGAGGCGGCGGAGCATGCGGGCGCGGCGTGCGCCGTGATCGTGGGCGAGGAGTATGCCCGTGCCGAGGTGGACGTGAAGTGGTTGGCGGAGCGGCGGCAGGAGCGGGTGGCCGTGGGGCGGCTTGTCGAGGCGCTGGGATAGGGCGCGGCCTGAGGCAGCGAGGGCCGGCGGGGCCGGCGGCCAGTGGATTGCATCCCGGGCGGAAGGCGTCCAAGATTGATTCATGTCGGGACAAGGATCGACGGGCAATGTCATCGCGGCGCTTGCGAGCTTCTTCATTCCCGGGTTGGGGCAACTGGTGCAGGGGAGGCCGCTCAAGGCGCTGATCATGTTCGTGTTGGCCGCGGTGCTGTGGTGGTTCCTGCTGGGGTGGATCATCCACCTGTGGTCGATCCTGGATGCTGCGATGTTCAAGCCGCGGGGCTGAGGGCGTCCCTATTCTCTCCCTATCCCTTTGACGGGGGGCGCCCGGGCGGCTAAACGGGCTGGATGCTCCGGACACATCATTGCGCTGCGCTTCGCGCGGGAGACGTCGGCAAGTCGGTCACCCTGTGCGGCTGGGTACATTCT
>JADLBR010000257.1 GCA_020847615.1 Verrucomicrobiia bacterium | reverse complement strand
TCGGTCCGGATGGGCGCGTGATCGGTGCCTTTTTCGCAAAGTGGGAGACCGGCAAGGGCGCCGACCTCGCGTACGGGCCCCACACCCCCGATGTCTGCTTCACCGCTTCCGGCGCCCGCCCGCTGCCCACCGAGATCCTCCAGCAGGTCGTGCGGGTCGGTGACCGCGACGTCCCATTCGGTCGGCGCCTCTACCGCGTCGGTGGCTCCGAGACCCTGGTGTACTTCGTCCACCTGCTCGGGGGCGCCACCACCCTCGAGGTCGGGAGCGGCATCCTCACCCGCCTCGCCCTCAACTTCAAACTCCGCACCGATCGCCGCCGCGAGCAGTGCTACATCCTCGTCACCACGCCCACCCAATCTTCGGTCCAGGCCGCCGACGAGGCCATCCAGGCCTTCATCCCCCGCTGGCTCCGCCTCACCCCGGATGTTGCAGCCCACGCGCGTACGCCGTAGCCACGGTCGCCAGACCGTGGTCCCGAGCTCTCAAGGCGTTTCCGTGCGGGCGGCGCGTCCAAGAACATGAGTAACCCATTGACAAAACCACCGCTTCCGCTATGTTCAATACATATTGAACGCTTCGGATACGCAGGTCTGGGAGCGATTGGTCGATTTGGGAGGGCGCTCGGCGCAACGGCTGGGGTTCGGGCGCTCGCTGGGGCAGGTGTATGCGGCTATCTATCTGAGCCCAAAGCCGTTGTGTCTGCAGGAACTGGTGGATTTGCTGGGGATCAGCAAGGGCAACGCCTCGATGAGCGTGCGGCAGTTGGAGGCGTGGGGTGCGGTGCGGCAAGTGTGGCAGCGCGGGGACCGGCGGGATTACTATGAGGCGAACGTGGATTTCCGGGCGCTGCTGAGGCAGGCGCTGGCGGGGTTCATCATGCCGCGGCTGGAGTCGGCGGGCCGGCAGATCCAGGATGTCGAGGCGGAGTTGGAGTCGGCGGGGGCGGGGATGGAGGACGGCGATTTTCTCAAGCAGCGGGTGAAGCGGCTCCGGGACATGCAGCGCAAGCTGGCGAAGGTGCTGCCATTTGTAGAGAAGGTGCTGGAGTGAGCGCGGTCTTCGACATGGGTGCGGAGGCGGAGTTTGCCGCGGACAGCCCGGAGCGCACGTCGGTCTGGTGGGTGGTGCACACCCGGCCCCGGTGCGAGAAGAAGATGGACGACTGGTTTCGGTTGGCGGGCTGCGCGAGATACCTGCCGGTCCGACCGAGCCTGAGGATCTACAAGAGCAAGCGGGTGACTTTCGAGAAGCCGCTGTTTCCGGGGTACGCGTTTGGGGCGTTTTCGCCCTTGCGGCGCCCGTCGGTGTTCCGGTCCGAGTACGCGGCCGGGATCATCCCCGTGGTCGATCAGTGCGGGTTCTTGCGGCAGATGGACGCCATCCGGGCGGCGCTCGAGGCGGGCGCGGCGCTGGAGGATCACCCGTATATTGCCGAGGGGCAGCGGGTGCGCATCACCACGGGCAGGTTTCGCGGGATCGAGGGCATCGTGACGCGGCTCCGCAACAGGACCCGCGTGTGCCTGTCGGTCGACATCCTCCAGCGAAGCGTCGCGCTCGAGGTCGACGCGGCGATGCTGGCGAGCGCGAACTGAGGCAACCGCCTCGCGGGACGTAGGTTCGGCGAAAAGCGCCGCCGAACTGACCGGGACGGAGTGTGCCTTGCCGATAAACCACGAATGGACACGAATAAACACCAATACGGTCGGGCGCGGTGTGGATGAATTCGTGTTAATTCGTGTCCATTCGTGGTTAACCCCATGAAACTCCTCGTCACCGGTTCCTCGGGCCTGATCGGATCGGAGGTCGTCGCGCACTTCCACGGCCTGGGCTGGGAGGTGCACGGCGCGGACAACAACATGCGCGCCGATTTCTTTGGGCCGGGCGGGGACACGCGCTGGAACCAGCGGCGGCTTGAGGCGCAGTGCCCCGGTTTCCGGCACCACGAGATCGACATCCGCGACCGCGCGGGCGTCCTCGCCTTCCTGGAGATGCTGCGCCCAGAAGCGATCGTGCACACGGCCGCGCAGCCGAGCCACGACCTGGCCGCGGCCCGGCCCTTCGACGATTTCGACGTGAACGCCGGCGGCACGCTCAACCTGCTCGAGGCCGCGCGGAGGCACTGCCCGGCGGCGCCCTTCGTGCACATGAGCACCAACAAGGTCTACGGCGACCGGCCCAACGCGATCCGGCTGCGCGAGATGGAGACGCGGTGGGATTACGATGACCCGGCCTTCGCCCATGGGATCGCCGAGGATTTTCCGATCGACCAGAGCAAGCACAGCCTGTTTGGCGCATCGAAGGTCGCCGCGGATATCATGGTCCAGGAGTACGGGCGCTATTTCGGCATGCCCACGTGCTGCCTGCGCGGCGGCTGCCTCACCGGCCCCAACCACAGCGGCGTCGAGCTGCACGGCTTCCTCAGCTACCTGATCAAGTGCAACCTCGAGGGACGCACCTACCGGGTCTTTGGCTACAAGGGCAAGCAGGTCCGCGACAACATCCACGCCCTCGACGTGGCCCGATTCATCGCCGCGTTCATCGGCGCCCCCCGGCCCGGCGAGGTCTACAACATCGGCGGCGGGCGCGCCAATAGCTGCTCCATCCTCGAGGCCTTCGTCAGGGCCGCAGCCCTCAGCGGCCGGCGCATGCAATGGGAGTATGTCGACAAGAACCGTGAGGGCGACCACATCTGCTACATCAGCGACCTGCGCAAGATGCGCGCGCATTATCCCAAGTGGGACATCACGAAGTCCCTCGACGATATCTTCGCCGAGATCCACGCCGCGTGGATCTCGCGGGCACCCTGAGCGTGTGATGGGAACCACGAAGGACACGAAGCCCACGAAGGCCGAGGGGTACTTCGCGTCCTTCGTGATCTTCGTGGTTCCGATTCCCGATCGCCTGGAATTCGCGCGATGAATCTCCTCGTCACCGGCGGCTGTGGCTTCATCGGGTCGAACTTCATCCTCGCCGAATTGGCGGGCTCCACGGACTCCCCGGCATCCGTGGTCAACCTCGACAAGCTCACCTACGCCGGCAATCCCGAGAATCTCGCGCCAATCGCGGCCGACCCTCGGTACGCGCTCGCCCGCGGCGACATCGGGGACCGAGCCCTGGTCGCCCGCCTGCTCCGCGAGCACCGGATCACGCGCGTGGTCCACTTCGCCGCCGAGTCGCACGTGGACCGGTCGATCGACTCGCCCGAGCCATTCATCGAGACAAACGTGGTCGGCACACTGCGGCTCTTGGACGAGGTCCGAAAGTATTGGCGCGACCTGCCGGCCGCGGAACGCGATGCCTTCCGATTCCTGCACGTCTCCACGGACGAGGTGTACGGCTCCCTGGGGCCGCGCGACCCGGCGTTCACCGAATCGACGCCATATGCGCCCAACAGCCCCTACGCCGCGTCGAAGGCGGCCTCCGACCACATCGCCCGCGCCTACCACCACACCTACGGGTTGCCGGTGATCACGACTAATTGCTCGAACAACTATGGCCCGCTCCAGTTCCCCGAGAAACTGATCCCGCTCATGATCCTCAACGCCATCGAGGGAAAACCGCTGCCGATCTACGGCGATGGCCAGAATGTGCGCGATTGGCTCTACGTCGCCGACCACTGCCGGGGGATCCGCCTGGCGCTCGAGCGCGGCCGCCCCGGGGCGTGCTACAATTTCGGCGGGCGCTGCGAGAGGACCAATCTGGAACTGATCGATGCGCTCTGCGCGATCCTCGACCAGAAACACCCCGCGGGAAAACCCCACGCCGCGCTGAAGAGATTCGTCCCCGATCGCCCCGGCCACGACCGCCGCTACGCCATCGATTGCACCAGGGCCGAACGAGAATTGGGCTGGTCGGCCTCCGAAACCCTCGAGTCCGGCTTGGAGAAGACGGTGGATTGGTACCTGACGCACCGCGATTGGTGCGACGTCATCACCCAAGGACGGTACGACCGGAAACGACTGGGTCTCACGGGGGCGGTCGAACCACGAATGGACACGAATGAACACCAATCTGCCGACAACTCATGACGTTCGCACCCAACATTCGTGTTTATCCGTGTACATTCGTGTTAATTCGTGGTTGAACCACGTTTCACCAGAGCGCGCGCAACGAGGAACCACGAATGGACGACCTGTCCGCCTCGGGCGGACCAATGAACACCAATGCCTTCGCGCCCTTCGTGACCTTCGTGGTTAAGATCAGCGTATGGACACACAAGCGATAACCGCTGTTCCCCCGACGCCCGTCGAGGAGATCGTCATCGAGGCGGGCAAGACCGAGAAGCAGTATTGGCGCGACCTGTGGCGCTACCGCGAGCTGTTCTACGTCCTCTCTTGGCGCGACATCGCCGTCCGCTACAAGCAGACGGTCATCGGGGTCGCCTGGGCGGTGATCCAGCCGCTGCTATCGATGATCATCATGACGGTGGTCTTCGGCAAGGTCGCCGGCCTGCCCTCGGAGGGAGACGCCCCGTACGCGATCATGGTCTTCGCCGCCATGCTCCCGTGGATGTTCTTCTCCACCTCGCTCTCCGCCGCCAGCCAGAGCCTGGTCGGCAACGCCAACCTGATATCGAAAATCTATTTCCCGCGCATGATCGTGCCGGCCAGCGCCGTCATCACCAGTTTCGTGGATTTCCTCGTGGCCTTCGGGATGCTCCTGGTCCTGATGGTCATCTATCAGTTCCCTCCCGGCTGGGCGATGCTGACGCTCCCCGCGTTCGTCGTCGTGGCCTTTTTTGCGGCGATGGGCCCGGGCCTGCTGATCACCGCCCTCAACGTGAAATACCGCGACTTCCGCTACGTCATCCCCTTCATTGTCCAGTTCGGGATGTACGTCTCGCCCGTCGCCTACAGCAGTTCCCTGATCCGCGAGAAGTTCGGGGAGACCGCCTTCCTGCTATACTCCGTCAACCCGATGGTCGGCGTCATCGACGGCTTCCGCTGGGCGATCCTCGGCGGCGAGTCCTCGATCTACTGGCCCGGCTTCGCCGTATCCCTCGCGCTCGTCGCCATCCTCCTATGGCTCGGCGTCTGGTACTTCCGCAGGACGGAACGCACCTTCGCCGATGTCATTTGAACCACGAAGGGCACGAAGGCCACGAAGAAAAGGAAATGGCTGCGATCAGAAACTGCGTGACCTTCGCGCCCTTCGCGGTTGAATCGCTCCGGAGAATTGGGAATGGGACGAGAGTTCGAGGCGCTTTCGCGTCGGGTGATTGGCTGCGCGATCGATGTGCATCGTGCCTTGGGTCCAGGACTGCTGGAATCAGCGTACGAGCAGTGCCTTGCGCACGAGCTGTGCTTGGCGCAGATCCCTTTCGAGATCCAGAAACCCGTGCCCATTGCTTACAAGGGAGTTTGCTTGGATTGTGGCTATCGTATCGATTTGCTGGTGGAGGGTTCCTTGATCTTAGAACTCAAGTCGGTCGAGGCCCTTTTGGGAATCCATGAGGCGCAGCTGTTGACATATATGAAGCTTTCGCGTGTGCGGGTTGGCCTGCTGATAAATTTCAACGTCGAGGTGCTCCGTGCCGGCATCCGGCGTTTTGTTCTGTGAGCCGACCGTCGCCGGTGAGATTTGATCCACGAAGGGCACGAGGGCCACGAAAAAAGGGAGATGGTTGTGATCAAGAGCTTCGTGAGCTTCGTGCCCTTCGTGGTGAGATCCCTATGAACCCATCGCGCAAAGGCATCATCCTCGCCGGGGGCCACGGCACGCGCCTGCTGCCGCTCACCCGGGCGGTGTCGAAGCAGCTCCTCCCGGTCTACGACAAGCCGATGGTGTACTATCCGCTGTCGGTGCTGATGCTGGCCGGCATTCGCGACGTGCTGGTCATATCCACCCCGCGCGACCTGCCCCGGTTCCGGGAACTGCTCGAGGATGGCGGCGACCTCGGCCTCCGGATCGCGTACGCCGAGCAGGACCAGCCCCGCGGGCTTGCCGAGGCCTTCATCATCGGCGAGTCATTCCTCGGCGGAGCGCCCGCCGCACTCGTGCTCGGCGACAACCTCTTCTTCGGGTACGAGTTCTCCCAGGTCGTGCGCGAGGCCTCGGCGCGCGCCGAGGGCGCGACGATATTCGCCTACCACGTCACGGACCCGCAGGCCTATGGCGTCGTCGAGTTCGGCGCGGACGGCCGGGCGATCTCGATCGAGGAGAAGCCCGCGCGGCCCAGGTCGCACTTTGCGGTCCCGGGCCTGTATTTCTACGACGCGACGGTCGCCCGCCGGGCGCGGGCGCTGAAGCCATCGGCCCGCGGCGAACTCGAGATCACCGACCTGAACCGCGAGTACATGGCCGAGGGCAGGCTCCACGTGCGGCAGCTCGGGCGAGGCACCGCCTGGCTCGACACCGGCAGCCACGACGCCCTCCTCCAGGCCAGCCAGTTTGTCCAGGCCATCCAGCAGCGCCAGGGCCTCAAGATCGCCTGCCTCGAGGAGATCGCCGCACGCCAGGGATGGATCGATGGCGATGCCCTCCTCCGCCGCGCCGACCGCCTCGGCAAAACCGAGTACGCCGACTACCTCCGCCGCATCGCCCCCGAGATCGCCGAGGGGAGTTGAACCACGGATGCACACGAATGGACACCAATCCAATTCGCCTTCGGGTTTCACCACGGATGGACGCGGATGCGCACAGGTGTCGCGGATGTGGCACGTGGCCGCATCGTGTTTCGTTGGTCCGCCCCGGCGGTCCAACGGAACACGATCCCATCGCCGAAAGAGCCCCGCCGGCATTGGTGTGCATTCGAGTCCATTCGCGGTTAAACCGAAGAACCCCCGTGCCCTCCGCGGTTAGCCCCCGAACCCCGTGGTTGCAGTTCCAACCAGATCAACTAGTTTAATCCCATGACCCCGGCCCAGATCGGCGCCTTCGAGGCCAAGACGCACCTCTCCCGCCTGCTGGAGAAGGTGGCGCGGGGCGAGAGCTTCGTGATCACCCGCCACGGCAAACCCGTGGCCGAGCTGCGGCCCGTGGCGGCCCGACGCCCGCGTTTCGGCGCCGCGAAGGGCAAGGGCTTTCGCATGGCCAAGGACTTCGATGCGCCGCTGGAGGACTTCCGGGAGTACGGCGAGTGAGGGTGGTGCTCGATACCCACGCGTGGCTGTGGTTTCTCCAAGGCGATCCGGCAGGAAATCCCGCCCGGCGGTGGATCGAGGACCCCGCGGGGGAATGCTGGGTGAGCGCCGCATCGATCTGGGAGGCGGCCATCAAGGTGAGCCTCGGCAAACTGCGGCTCCCGTACTCGCTGTCCGAGGATCTGCCCGGCCTGATGGAGGAGAATGGGTTCGTGGAATTGCCGGTGCGCGCCTCCCACGCGGCCCAATTAGAAGGCATGCCCTTCCACCACCGGGATCCCTTTGACCGGCTGCTCGTAGCCCAGTGCCTTGCCGAAAGCCTGCCCATCGTCAGCGCCGACCGCGCCTTCGAGGCCTATGGTGTCCGCCGCCTGTGGGGCGACCGCGGATGATCCCCACCACGCAGGGCACGAAGGGGAACCACGGATGGACGACCTGTCCGCCTCTGGCGGACGGATGCGGAACTGGGCCGCGCATCGTGTTTCGTTGGCCGCCCCGGCGGTCCAACAAAAGACGATCCCATCGCCGAAAGAACCCCGTCGGCATGGGTGTGCATTCGAGTCCATTCGTGGTTAAACCGAAATGTCCTCCGTGCCCTCCGTGGTGAACCCCGCGACCCACCAGCCACGGAACACCGAAAACCGAAAACGGAACACTCCCCCAATGTCCACTCCCCGCGCCCCCGCGTCCCTGCGGGAGAATCGAACTGTCGGGGCGCCCCGTCGGCATCCGTGTGCCCGAGGCGGACAGGTCGTCCATCCGTGGTTAGACCCAGAGAGCCGGCCCCGGATGTCG
>JADLBR010000256.1 GCA_020847615.1 Verrucomicrobiia bacterium | reverse complement strand
TCGATCCGCGCGTAGAGATTGATGGGGGTAACGGGGTTGATGCCGTTGCGCGTGAGGGCGGAAATCGCCGCATCGATGTCGCAAAAACGAAAGACCAGCACGGCGCTATTCCCCAGTCGGCTGGTGAACGCGTACATGTACTCGATGCTGACCTCCGCCGACTCGAAGATCTTCAGCAACTCGGCCAGGCCGCCGGGCCGATCGGTCACCTCGAGCGCCAGGACCTCCGTGACGGCGACGGCCCATCCGTCCGCCTCGAGCGCCTCCTTGGCCCGCTGCGGCTCGTCGACGATCAGGCGCAGTATCCCGAACCGCGTTGCGTCGGCCAGCGATAGCGTGACGATGTTGACGTCCGCTTCCGCCAACACCCTGCAGGGCCGGACCAGGTGCCCGGGCTTGTTTTCCACGAAGATCGAAAGCTGGTGGATTCTCATCGCCGGATCCCTGCCTGTTCTGCCTACGCGCCCCGCCTGTCGATGACGCGCCTAGCCCTGTCTCCCGAGCGGTCGATGCTGCGGGGTTCCACGAGGCGGACCGCCACGGGGATGCTGAGGGCATCGCCGATCTCGTAGGCGAGCTGCGCCTCCAGCATCTCCATCGCGCTGACGCGATCGCTGAATATCTCCGGGGTGATCTCGATCTGCACCTCCACCTGGTCCTGTCCCTTGTCCTGGGTCAGCACGATCTGGTAGTGGGGCAGGCTGCCCTCGACCGCCAGCAGCGCGGCCTCGATCTGCGAGGGATACACGCTGACCCCCTGGATGACGCACATATCCTCGCCCCGCCTGCCCACCCGGCGGATCTGCCGGAGCGTGCGCCCGCACGGGCATGGCTCGCCCCGGATGGCCGCGAGCTCCTCCGTCCGATAGCGGATCAGCGGCATCGCCTCTTTGCTCAGCGTGGTCAGGACGAGCTCGCCCTCCCTGTCGGGAGGAAGCACCTCGCCCGTCTCCGGGTCGACGATCTCCGGGTAAAAATGATCCTCGAAGATGTGCAGGCCGTTCTGGAAGCAACCCTCGGCGCCCACGCCGGGCCCAATGAGTTCCGCGAGGCCAAAGATATAGTATGCCCTGATGCCCGCGGACGCCTCGATCCGCTGTCGGATCGACTCGCTCCAGGGCCCGCCCACGAAAGCCCCCACGCGCAACGGCAGCTTGCGCAGGTCGATCCCCAGCTTCCCGGCACGCTCCACCAGATACAGGAAATAGCTCGGCGTGGAGCAGATGGCCGACACGTTGAAATCTTTCATCACCCTGACCTGGTGGTCGGCATCGCCGCCGGAAATGGGGATGACCGTCGCGCCCAGGGCCTCGGCCCCCGCCTGGAGCCCCAGCCCATCCGCAAAGAGATGATGGCCGCACGCGTTCTGCACGACGTCCCGCTGGTGGAACTCGCACGAGACGAGGCACCGGACGATGACCTCGGTCCAGACCTCCATGTCGCGCCTCGTGTAGGCCACCACGATCGGTTCGCCCGTCGCGCCGCTGGACGTGTGCAGGCTCGCGATCTGCGACGCCGGCACCGCGAGCATCCCCGAGGGATATGTCTCGCGAAGATCGGCCTTCGTGGTGAAGGGCAGTCTCTCGATGTCCTCGACGCCCCGGATGTCCGCCGGGGTCAGCCCCGCCTTGTGCATGCGCTGCCGGTACAGCGACACGCCCTCGTACACGTGGCCCACCACATGCCGCAGCCGGTGCGATTGCAGGGCCTGCAACTGCTTGCGCGGGAGGTAGTCGAGGCTGCTGGCCGGATAGAACGGTGCCTGGCTATCGGAGACGGCGATGGCGGCGGAGTTCATCGTGACCTTCGGCCCCATGTTCCAAGTTCAATGCCCAAAGTTCAAGGTTCAAAGTTCGCTGACAAAAACTATAACGCAACCTAAACAAAATGATTGACGCGCCGAGGCGGCAAGACGCACTTTTGTGTCACGCAAGCCCTATGAACACCCCCATCGATCCCCCCTCTGTCACCGCCACCCGCCGCGAGTTCCTCGGCCTCGGCGGAAGGTTCGCGGCCGCCTCCGCGCTGGCGGGAGTGTCGCTGCCCCACGTCCACGCCGCCGAAGACAACGCGATCCGCCTCGCGATCATCGGGTGCGGGCCGCGCGGCACCGGCGCCGTCGGCAACGCGCTCTCCTCCACCAACGGACCCTGCAAACTCGTCGCCATGGCCGACCTCTTCGAGGAGAAACTCAACAAGGCTCACGCCGCGCTCTCGGCGGAGTACCCCGACCAGGTGGACGTGCCGCCGGAGCGGCGCTTCATCGGCTTCGACGCGTACAAGAAGGCCATCGCCTGCCTCAGGCCGGGCGACGTCGCGCTGCTGACGACGCGCGCCGCATTCCGGCCAACGCACCTGGACCACGCCGTCGCCCAGGGCGTCAACATCTTCATGGAGAAATCATTCGCCGCCGACCCGGGAGGCATCAGGCGCGTGCTGAAGGCCGGCGAGGCCGCCGCGACCAAGGGCCTCAAGGTCGCCTGCGGGCTCCAGTGCCGCCATTCCCCCGCCCGGCAGGCGATGATCGCCAGGATCCGCGAGGGCGCCATGGGCGAGATCGTCCTCATCCGGGCCTACCGGCTCCAGGGCGGCGGGCCGATGCCCCCCCGCAAGCCGGACGCGGACGAGCTGCTCTGGCAGATCCGCCAGCCCGTCGCGCTGCTCTGGTCGTCGGGCGGCACCTGGATGGAAAACATGATCCACCAGGTCGACGAATGCTGCTGGCTCAAGGACGCGTGGCCCATCTCCGCGCACGGCGTGGGCGGCCGCGCTCCGCACAGCACCGATTGCAGCCAGAACCTCGACTCGTATTCCATCGAGTACACGTTCGCCGACGGCGCCAAGGCCCTCGTCAACGGGCGCTTCCTCCAAAAGTGCTACAACGAGTTCGCCACCTTCGCGCATGGCACCAAGTGCGCCGGCCAGTTCTCCGGCATGACCCATGCCCCGACGGTGCAGATCTACAAGGACCAGCGCATCCAGCGCGACAGCGTCGCCTGGCAGCCCGACAAGGAGAAGGTCAGCCCGTGGCAGGCGGAATGGGACAACTTCCTCGAGTCCATCCGGAAGGATCGGCCCCACAACGAGGTCCAGCGCGCGGCGCTCGCCAACCTCGCCGCCATCATGGGCCGCGCCGCCGTGCACTGCGGGCGCATCGTCACCTGGGAGGAGGTCACGAAATCGGATTTCCGCTTCTGCGATGTCGATGCCCTGACGCCCGAGAGCAAGCCTCCCTTCCTCCCCGACGCCCAGGGCCGCTATCCCGCCCCGGTCCCCGGCCAGTGGACGGAGGTCTGACTCGAAAATCGCGCGTCGCATCCCGTAGCCGAACGCGCAAGCGTTTGGCCGCCAAAGCCTCACGGCTTCGGCTACATCATCCGTCCCGATGCCGCCCCGCCCCCGCAGCCGAACGCGCGCGCCTACTTTGCGGCGGACGCCGGCCCCGGACGCGCGCCGTCGACGCCGATGAACCGCAGCGTCCCGACGAATGCCCCGACGGCGGCCTCGAACTCCCCGGTGTTATTCTGGATGATGCGGAGCAGGCACCCGCTGCGCGCGGAGAAGGCCGCCGCGTACGCCCGGTTGATGAGCTTGTGCTCGAGGATGTCATCGTACGATTCGATCGTCCGGTTCGGGCGCGACTTGTCCAGCCTGCGGCGCCCCCGGATCTCCGCCTCGTGCGCATCGACCAATATGATCGCGCTCGGCGACATCCGCTCCAGCATCCGGGGCGTGAAACCCGGCAGGTAGCTGCCCGAACCGGTCTTGATGGTGCAGTGCGTGTCCAGGAGGATGTTCTCGGGGCGCTCGGCGATTCGCTTGGCCGTGCGCCACTGCATCTCCTCCTGCACGTCGGGCCCCAGGTCGCGCATCTGGTCGCGGTCGCTCACCAGCCCGGCCTCCTTGCACAGCCCCAGCATCTCGGTCCCGAACGAAACGATCGAGTACCTCAACTCTGCCTCGACCCGCTTCCACGCCTCGACGAGCAGCGTCGACTTTCCCGCGCCTGGCACCCCGGCCACGATGATGATCTTGCCCATGGACGCCGGCAGGCTATCACGCGGCCGCCGCGCGGACAAGGCGGTTGCACGCCAGAGTCCGATTGACGGTGGCGCGGGCGGCCCACATCATTGCCCGCGTTATGTGGATCGCCAAACCTCCTATGGAAATGGCCGCGTGGTTCCGCGCGGGAGTGTCCGCGTGCGGCATCGCGCTTTCGCTGCAGGTCGCGACGGCGCAGGGTTTGCCCCCGAGATACACGGAGACCCTCACCGCAAAGACCGGTTCCAAGCTGGCCTTCGAGATGGTCCTCGTGCCCGGTGGCTCCTTCGCCATGGGCAGCCCCGAGGGAGAGACGGGTCGCAAGGATCACGAGGGCCCGCAGCGCCAGGTGCGCGTCGACCCTTTCTATCTCTGCACGACGGAGACGACGATGGAGCTCTTCCTCGCCTACTACGCCGAAACCGGGACGGGCAAGAAAGATGTGGCCGAGGGCGAGGGCGAGATGCCCGAGGCCAGCGCCCCCGCCCCGCCCCCCGGCGCCGATGCCGTCACCGGACCCACCCCGGTCTACGGCGACCTGTCGATGGGTTTCGACAAGCGGCACCCGGCCATCGGCATGACGTGGCACAATGCGACGACGTTCTGCAAGTGGCTCTCGGCAAAGACCGGAAAGCAGTACCGCCTCCCGACCGAGGCGGAGTGGGAATACGCGGCGCGGGCCGGGACCGCCACGCCGTTCGGCGAGTGCGGTGGCCCGGATGGGTTGCCGGACTACGCCTGGTTCGACGGCAACTCCGACCGGCAGCCCCACGCGGTCGGAGAGAAGAAACCGAATGCCTGGGGCCTCCACGACATGCGGGGCAACGTCTGGGAATGGGTCCACGACTTCTACAGCCCCACCGCCTACAAGGACACGGCCGCGGATAAGGAACTCGTGAACCCCACCGGCCCAGCCGAAGGCAAGGTCCATGTCGCCCGCGGCGGCTGCTACGACAGCGCCGGGGTCGAACTCCGCTCCGCCGCCCGCGGCTTCGAGGAGAACTGGTGGCGCATGAACGACCCGCAGATCCCCAAGAGCAAGTGGTGGCTGCCCCAGATCGACATCATCGGTTTCCGGGTCGCCCGCCCCGCAGAAAGGAACTCGCCATGAGCACCCCCGAGCCAACCCGCGACATCGCCGCCCCCGCCTCGAGGCGCGATTTTCTGAAGCAGGCCTCCGCCGCGGCGGCCGGCGCCTCCCTGGCGGGCATCATCCCACCCGCGGTCCATGCGGCGGGGGACGACACGATCAAGGTGGCGCTGATCGGTTGCGGCGGACGCGGGACCGGCGCCGCGGGCAACGCCCTCGCGACGCCGGGGCCCACGCGGCTCGTCGCCATGGCCGACTTCTTCGCCGCGCGCCTCGAGGGGAGCCTCAAGAACCTCTCCGAGCAGTTCGCTGAGAAGGTGGCGGTGCCCAAGGAATCGCAGTTCGTGGGACTCGACGCCTACAGGAAGGCCATCGACGCCATCGCGCCAGGCGGCGTCGCCATCCTGACGACACCCCCGGCCTTCCGGCCGATGCACGTGGAGTACGCCGTCTCCAAGGGCTGCCACGTGTTCATGGAGAAATCCTTCGGGGTCGATTCTCCCGGCGTGCGCCGAATCATCAGGGCCGGCGAAGAGGCCAAGAAGAAGAACCTGAAGATCGCGGGCGGGCTCATGAGCCGCCACTACAGGCCCCTGGAGGAGGCCGTCTCGAAGATCCACGCCGGCGAGATCGGCGAGGTGATCACGTGCTGGGCTTACCGGATGCACGGGCCCGTCGGCTTCCGCCCGCGCACGCCCGACGTGACCGAACTGGGCCACCAGATCCGCAATTACTCCAACTTCACCTGGCTCAACGGCAGCTTCCTGCTCGACTGGCTCATCCACAACCTCGACGTGTGCTGCTGGGTGAAAAACGCGTGGCCCGTCTCCGCGCAGGCGATGGGCGGGCGGCAGGTGCGCACGCAGCCCGACCAGCTCTTCGACCACTACGCCGTCGAATACGCATTCCCCGACGGCACGCGGCTCTTCGCCCAGGGCCGTCACCAGGAGAACACCTGGGGCTTCTTCGGGGACGTGATCCACGGCTCCAAGGGCTGCGCCGTGCTGGGCGAGGGCATCACGAAACCGTGCATCTACAAGGGCCATCGCCAGGAGCCCGAAAACATGACGTGGCAATACAAGGGCCCCCCTTTCAATCACTACCAGCACGAGCACGACCTCCTCTTCGAGGCCATCCGCCAAGACAAGCCGTACAACGAGAGCGAGCGCTGCGCCCACGCCGCCATGGTCGGCATCCTCGGGCGCATGGCCTGCGAGAGCGGCCAGATGATCACATGGGAGCAGGCCATGGCCTCCGATCTCGAACTCGCCCCCGGCCTCGACAACTTCACCGCCGATTCCGATCCGCCCGTGAAGCCCGACGCCCAAGGCAATTACCCGGTCGCCATGCCCGGCAAGACCGAAGTCCTGAAGAAGGCGGGCACCGCGGGCTAGGAGGCTGTCGGACTTTGTCCGGCAGCCTCCTCTGGCAAAACCGCCTTCTATTTGCGAGCAATGGAGTTATGCGACGAGGGCACGATTCGCTAAACTCGCTCAGGCACGTTGCCACATCTGGGTCTTGCCCATCATAACTGCCTTGGAATAACGCGGTTTTGCTTTCTAGCAGCCTTGTCGGACTTGGCTAAGTCCGACAGGCTGCTAGGGCGATGCGCTACAGCGGCACCGTGATCCGCCCCCCCAGCGAGGCGGACAGCTACATCCTCCAGGTCAGCTACGGATGCTCGCACAACCATTGCACCTTCTGCGGGACGTATGCCAACAAACCATTCCAGCCCCGGCCGATGCGGGAGGTGCTGGACGACATCGCGGTCGCGGGGCGGGTCCTGCCTGACACGCGCCGGGTTTTCCTCGCGGACGGCAACGCCCTCGTCCTGCCCACGCCCAAGTTGACTTCAATCTTGGATGCGCTCGGCGCCGCGTTCCCGCTGCTGCGGCGGGTGGGCATCTACGCGAACGCCAAGGACATCCTTAGGAAGGGCGAGGCCGATCTGGCGGCCCTTCGGCAAAAGAACCTGGAGATCATCTACCTGGGCCTCGAGAGCGGCAGCGAGGAAGTGCTCCGCAGGATCGACAAGGGCGCCAAGGCCACGGAAATGCTGGAGGCCGTCCGGATGGCGAAGCGCGCCGGCATCCGCGTCTCCGTCATCGCCCTGCTCGGCATCGCCGGACCGGGGTTGTCCCGGGAGCACGCCGAGGCCACGGGCCGCCTCGTCAGCGCCATGGATCCCGAATATCTCTCCCTGCTGACACTCATGCTGGTCCCGGGAACCGAATTGCACCGACAGCATCAAGAGGGTGAGTTCCAGCTCATGAGCCCCGCGGCCCTGCTGCAGGAAATGCGCGACATCCTCACCCACGCCGATGGCCTCACCCGCTGCGTCTTCCGCACCAACCACGCCTCCAACTATGTCCCGCTCGCGGGCACCCTCTCCCGCGACAAGGCGCGCCTGATCGAAACGCTAGATCGGGCCATCGCCATGGGACCGGCCGCGTTTCGCCCGGAGGAGTGGCGAGGACTCTGAGGTTTGGGGTTGTGGGGTTCAGCGCTTCGACGGGGAAGGAAACGAAAAAGAGACCATCGCGGGAGCGACCTCCCTACCGCGGTCTCGCAAGGCGCCTCAAGAACTCCACGTCGACCCGGTCTTGTTCGCGATGCGTGAGCTTGGACAGGATCAGGGTCTCCAAATCCAAGTAGGGGATCGACACCCCGTCAACTTCCGCGCGAAGCGCTCTTGGAGCCGCCTCGGCATAGGTCACCTTCCAAGCGCGCGTGCTGATGTCTACCTCGACCTCGTCGGCCACCTTGACCACGACGTTCTCAACCAGATCCTGCGGGGTCAACTCGCGCGCCGCCCCGTCCTCGAGCTCCGAAAGCGCGGCGATGACGCGGGCGTGGTTGGCCACATCTTCCGGCACAAGAATGTCCACGTCCTCCGTGGTGCGGACATGGCCATGGAGGATGCAGGCGCGCGCGCCGACAATCAGATAGGCCGCCCCGTGCGCATTCAGCAGCGCGCAAACCCGAACCAGCGGCGACTGTCCGGCATCCACGACCCTCGCCTCTACCAAAGCCGCGGATTGGCCTGGCTGGAGCGCCACACGCTCCAGTCCTCCCAGGTCCTTGCCTTGAACACGAACCCGCGCGGCCGCGGATGCGGATTAAGCTTGTCGACCTCTGGTTCGAGAATCCAAGACCGCCGCACGCATTCGGCCGGCGTCAATGCGGCGCGGCGCCGGCCCACCGTCTTAACGGACAGGAATTTGCTTTTGGGCACCCCGTGGGCGGAATCCTCCCCGCTCGCCCCTCCGGGGACTACCTCCCCCTTCTGAACCGGTCCCACCATGGCAACAGCGTAGCAGGCGGGCCAACGCCGGTCGAGCGGGAATGCCGCCGGATCTGGCTGAACGCGTTGCCCACCAGACCGCATGGATTGCGGAACAGGCGGATAACCGATGTCGGGCCGCCGGAGATGAGGGCGACCCTTGCGGGCGAGCGGTGGGGCCCGGTGTCACGGGCTCGCCGTGGCGGCGATGGCCTCGGCGACGGTCTTGTTGCCGAGGGCCTGGCGGTCGCCAAAGGGGCCGTCGGCGCTGTCCTTGGGCCATGTGGCGGGATCGGCGTACTGGCCGTCATCCCTGAGGGCCTTCTGCTGGCGCGCGATCTCGGCTTTCAGCTCGGCGAAGCGCGCGGCGACCTCGGGCCCGGTGGCCTCGGCGGGGTCGAAGAGCAGGTTGTGCTGCTCCGCCGGGTCGCGGGTGAGGTCGAACATCTCGTAGCTGTCCTGCTTCCAGTAATGGATGAGCTTGTGCGTGGCCGTGCGCACGCCGAGGTGCGCGACCGTGTTGTGGTGGCCGGGGTCGTGGTAGTAGCGGTAGTAGACGCTGGTCCGCCAATCGGTCGGCGACTCGCCGCGGAGCAGGGGCGCGAGCGAGCGGCCCTGCATGGAATCGGGGACAGGCAGGCCGGCGATATCGAGGAAGGTGGGCGCGAAGTCGGTGTTGACCACGAGCTGGGAGAGCGTCGCGCCGCCCTTGATGCCGGGCCCGCGCGCGAGCAGCGGGATGTGCAGGCCCGGCTCGTACATGAAGCGCTTGTCGTAGAGGCCGAGGTCTCCGAGGTACCAGCCGTTGTCGGCGGAGTAGATCACGACCGTGTGCCGCGATAGCCCCTCGCGGTCGAGATAGTCGAGCACCTGGCCGACGCCATCGTCCACCCCCTGCACGCAGGCGAGGTAGTCCTGCATGTAGCGCTGGTACTTCCAGCGCACCAGCTCCTTGCCGGTCAATGTCTTGCCGTCGACCGTCACCTCGGCCGGCTTGGCGTTGAGCCACTGGTTGCGGGCCGGGCCCTTGAGATCGGCGGGCTGCTCAAGCTTCAGGTCGCGCCGCGTCAGGTCGCGGGCGACTGTCTGCTCGTTGATGGGCAGGGCGGTCGGGCGCGTGGCGTAGTCGTCCCAGAGCGTGTCGGGCTCGGGGATCACCTTGTCCTTGAAGAGCGCCTGGTTGCGCGGGTCGGGCTCCCACGCGCGGTGCGGGGCCTTGTGGTGCAGCATGAGGAAAAAGGGCTTATCCTTGGGCCGCGTGCTGAGCCACTCGATGCCGAGCGCGGTCGTGATGTCGGTGCAGTGGCCTTCGATGGTGAGCTGGCGTCCGGCGACGAGGAACTTGGGGTTCCAATAGGCGCCCTGGCCGGGCAGGATGATCCAGCGGTCGAAGCCGGTCGGGTCGGAGCCGAGGTGCCACTTGCCGATCATGCCGGTGTGGTAGCCGCCGGCCTGCAGGCGCTTGGCGACGTTGTCGCGCGAGCCGTCGAAGCGATTGAAGACCGGCACGCCGTTGAGATGCGAGTACTGGCCGGTGATGAGTGTGGCGCGGCTCGGCGTGCAGATCGAGTTGCCGACGCAGGCGTGCGTGAAGCGCGCTCCCTCCTTGGCGAGCCGGTCGATATTAGGCGTCTGGTTCACCTTCGAGCCGTAGGCCGAGATCGCGTGCTGGGCATGATCGTCGGAGAAGATGAAGAGGATGTTGGGGCGCGTGGGCTCGGCGGCACCTGCGGTGAGGGCAAGCGCGGCCGCCATCGAAACGCACAGGCGACGAATGGGTTTTCTCTTCGTTTCACGCCCCGGGCCAAAGCCCACCCCCTCCGACCCCCGGGCGGCCATCATGTCCGTCTCAACCGTTGCCATCATGGCACGAGGGTGGCAGCGGGCGCACCCTGCGTCGAGCGGGAAGGCGGCGCGATCAAGGATCGGCCGTGGGCGCCGGGCCATCTCCTGGCCCGTCGAGCGCCGAACGTTTCACCCGGAACAACTCCCCGATGTGCACTACCTCCGCGCCGTTGCCGTGGCGCGAGAGGGCGTCGCGGAGCTGGATGATGCACCCGGGGCACGCGGTGACCACGGCATCGGCCCCGGAGGCCTCGAAGCCCGCCACCTTGTGGTCCGCGATCTTTTTGGACGTGTCATGGTGCGTGATGCTGTACGAGCCCCCGAGCCCGCAGCATCGATCGGCGTCGGGCATCTCCACGAAGCGCAGGCCCTCCAGCGCATTCAGTATCTTCCGCGGCTGTGCCGCGACCCCCTGGTGCCGCGTGAGGTGGCACGGGTCGTGCCATGTCACCGTCTTGCCGCGGAACCTCGGCTCCAGCTGGAAGCGGCCGGGCTCCGCGGCCAGCACGTCGATGACGAAGGCGTTGAAATCCCTGACCCTGGCGGCGAACGCCTCGAACCGCGCCTTCTCCTCGGGGCTCTCCGACAGGTACACGGGATAATCCGCCAGGCCCGAGCCGCACGTCGCGCAGCCCGTCACGATGTAATCGCACCCCTCGAACGCCTCGAGATTCTGGCGCGCCAGATTTCGTCCCGTCTCCAGATCCCCTGAAAAGAAGACCGGCGCCCCGCAGCACGCCTGTGCGCGGCTGAACACCACCTCGCAGCCCAGCCCCGTCAGGATGTCAACGATCCGGCGCCCCACCTCGGGGAACATGTATTCCGTCGCGCAGCCCGAAAACAATCCCACGCGATACCGGCGCTCCCCGACCGCCGGGTTCCGCTCCGGCAGGCTGTCGCGCAGGAACTTCGGCGCGATCTCGGGCACAGCCCGCCCGGCCCCCAGCGCGGTCAGGAACTGCGGCAGGTGCCGGAACTTGCCCTCGCCGCGCGGCAGCAGGAACTGGAACCATGATGCCACCCGCAGGGCCCACCCGAAAAGCCACCGCCTCGAAAGCACGTGCCGGAAGACCAGGCTCTTGGACAACGGCAGGCCCCGCTCCGCCGCGTAGTCGCCCCGCGCCGCGATGACCGCGTGATCGATCCGCGTCTTCGCCGGGCAATACTGCACGCAGGTCTTGCACAGGAGACAGTTGTCGATCGCGCCGTAGAACCCCTCCGTCAGCTCCTGCTCACCCTTGAGCAGGAAGCGGATCAGCTGGTTCTTGCCGCGCGCCAGCGCCTTCTCGTCCTTCTCCTCGCGATACACGGGGCAGTAGTACGAGCAGAAGCCGCACTTCATGCACTGCGCGACATCGGCGGCGAACTTGCGAACGTTCTCTAGGGTCTCGGGCACCAGAGTCCTCCGGTCAATCTTCCCATATCTTGCCGGGGTTCAAAATACCATTCGGGTCGAATATGCGCTTAATCTGCCGCATGAGGTCGATGAAGGTCGGGTCCTGGGTGCGGCGCATGAACTTCTGCTTCTCCAGGCCGATCCCGTGCTCGCCCGAGAGCACGCCACCGAACTCGACGGCGGCGGCGATGATCTCGTCGACGGCGCGCTTCGCCCTGGCAAAATGCCCGGGGTTGTTCTGATCGGTCATCACGCTGGGGTGGAGGTTGCCATCCCCGGCGTGGCCGATCACCGTCACCTCGAGGTCCGCGGCCTTGCAGATGTCGGTCACGCGCCGGATGAACTCGGCCATCCGCGTCCGGGGCACGGTGACATCTTCCGCCAGCACCGTGGGCGCCGCGCTAAAGACCGCCGCGAAACCCGCGCCCCGCGCCTTCCAATACGCCTGTGCCTCGGCCGCGTCCTTCGCCACAATGACACCGGCCGCCCCCATGCGCCGACACACGCCGATGATCTTCTCCGCGTCGTGCGCGACGACCTCGTCGGTCCCATCGCACTCGAACATCAGCATCGCCGCCGCGCCCTCGGACAGGCCCATGCCCGTGATGCGGTTGATGTTCCGGATCACCCAGTTGTCCAGCAGCTCGATCTTCGCCGGCACGGTGCCCGCGTCGAGGATGGCGCTCACCGTCTCGCCCGCCTTGGGCAGATCATCGAAGGTCGCGATGATCGTCTTGCGCGCCGGGGGCATCGGCATCAGGCGCAGCACCGCCTCGGTGATCACCGCCAGCGTCCCCTCCGATCCCGTCAGCAGCGAGACCAGGTCGTAGCCGACCACGTTCTTCAACGTGATGCCCCCGAACTGGATCGCCTTGCCCGTCGGCAGCACCGCCCTGATCCCCAATATGTATTGCTTGGTCACCCCGTACTTCAGGCACACCGGGCCGCCCGCGTTCTCCGAGATGATCCCCCCGATCGTCGCGCCCAGGAAACTCTGCGGGTCCGGGGGAAAGAAGAGCCCCTTCGCCGCAAGGGCCTTCTGCAGGTCCATCAGCACCACGCCCGCCTGCACGCGCGCCGACAGGTTGCCCGGGCTGATCTCCAGGATCTTGTTCATCCGCGTCATCACCAGAGAGATCCCGCCGCGGATCGGCACCGAGCCCCCGCTCAGATTCGTCCCCCCGCCCCGCGGGGTCACCGCTATCTTCGCCTCATTCGCCAGCGCCAGCACGGCCTCGACGTGCGCCGTTTCGGTGGGGAACACGACGACATCCGGCTGGTGCACCCATGTCGATGTCCCGTCGTAGGAATAGACCTTCCTGTCCTCCTCGGACGACAGCACGTTTGCGGCACCTACGATGCCCTCTAGTTTCCGGATCGCGTCCTTCGTGACCATCTCGCAATCAGCATAGCGACACCGGCGCATCATGGCGAGCGCCGCTTACCCGCGTGCGCCACGACTCTTCCCAGCCCACTCCCGAGAGGCCCGTCAATAGATCGATGCGATCTGGCTCCAGACCCAGTCGAATCACCCGGTCAGGCGCTTGAAAATCCTCCGCATGCAGCCCCAGAGAACCAAATCCGAACTGCTCCAAAACGCGAACGAGAGCCCCCGCGTTCCCGGGGCTCGCGGGGCTCGGGCACCATGTTCTTTAGCGGGTGCAACCTCCGGTGCGTCTTCTGCCAGAATTGGGACATCAGCCAGAAGGACACCGGGCGCAACGCAGAGGCGGCGTCAGCCCAGCACTGAAGCACTCCAGGGACCTTTTTGGCTGGCAACCTTCTCCCGCAGAGGAGCAGTCTTGGAACGTAATCACGATGAACCGACCGATCATTCATCTCCCGGCCAACTGGGTGCTGCCAGTGGCTCGCCCGTTCTCGATCCGCACGCCTCGCGCGAATGCGCCAAGGAAAACCAACTTCATCATGATCCTGGCGGCGTGTTGCCTCTGCCATGCTGGGTTCGCTGCGACGGCCATTCCAGAGGCCTTGCAGGCCAGGATCAAAGCCAAGCAAGGGTGGACTGAGGCTCAACTCAACCAATTCCTCCCTTACATTTATCCGCTCGTGCGCGACCCGGTCGGCGGCGGACTGGTTCTCACCGTCCCGGACGAACTTGGCAACCAGGAACTCGCTCAACTCGGGTTTGTTGATGTCACGGCGCCACCGTTTCTTGCCGATCCGCTGGGGAAGAAGGATTCCACCCAAGCGATCCAGCAAGCCGTCAACTTCGCGCGTGATCATCAAATGGCGGTGTTTTTCCCGCCCGGCACCTATGCCATTTCCGATTCGATCGAATGCGTCCAGAATTTGCGCGTGCGAGCGAGCGGTTCCATCGGCTCACCTCCGCATCACGCTTGTGTGCTTATCGGGTCAGCGAAGGATCCCGCCCACCGCGCTGTACTCTATCTCAAGCCGCATTCACCTGGCTTCACCGACGAGACGCGGAAGAAGATCGCCATTCACATACTCAAGCGGTCGTCGGACAAAGGTTTTGGCAACTTCGACTCCGGCGAAAGCTTCAACCAGACTTTTCACAACATTGACATCCGGATTGGGGAAGGCAATTGCGGTGCCATCGCCATTCGCATGCAAGCGGCGGAAGGCTCCAGCATCCAGGATTGCACGATCTACAACGAACACGGGCATACAGGGATGCGCGGCGCTGCCGGCAGCGGCGGTAGTCATCACAACCTCACAATCATCGGCGGGAAGATCGGCATTGATTCCCGCGGCTGGCCCCCCGAATTTCCCGAGGATGCCACGGGCACACAACCGACGCCCGTGATGGCTCATGTGACGCTCATTGGCCAAACGGAGGCGGCGCTGGTACACAAATCACGCGGGCCGCTCATTGGCGTGGGCTGGCGGATTCAATCCAAGACCTCCGGACCGTTGATCGTGAATCGCAAGAACCACGAGCGAGCACCCTTCGACAGTTCGCTATGCCTGGTGGACAGCCTGATCCAATTCGAGCAGCCGTCGCCTGGGAATTCCGTGCTGACCGCCGAACGGAGTTTTTATTTTCAGAATGTGTATGTGTCCAACGCAGCCCGGCTTACACCGGAACGCCTGCTGGAGCCTGCCGCTGGCAAGTGGTTGCGTCTTGAGCATTACGCCTGCGCGGTGAACCCGTCCCCGCATGAGGGATACCAGTTCAGCGAGTACCCCTCCATCCGGGGAGAACGCATGCCCGCGTTCATTCAGACCGCACAGGCCGCGCCGCCGGCGGATCTCCGATCGCGCCATATCTGGCCGGCAACGGCCCCCACTTGGGAAGCCCCCGGGGGGGTAAATGTGAAGCGCCCGCCCTACAATGCCGCCGGCGATGGAATGACTGATGATTCCGCCGCACTTCAGAAAGCGATTGATGAAAACGAAATCGTCTTCCTGCCCAAGGGCTACTATCGCTTGACTGACACCCTGCGGCTCAAGCCCAACACCAAGCTGATCGGCGTTGCGCATCACCTTTCCATCCTCATGGCCCGAAGTCCCTTTGGGAGCCTCCGCGACGTGGAACATCCCAAGCCGCTGGTGGAAACCAGCAACAGCGCCCGAGCGGACACCTACCTCGCCTTTGTCGGCATCGGCGTTCCCTACCATGCCCCGTCGCAGACTCCCGGCAAAACGGCCGGCATGTATGCCCTGCGCTGGAAGTGCGCCGGAACCTCGATATTACGCTCCCCTGGCATTCACCGGCTCCACATCTTCGGCCAAGGCAGCAGCTTGCCTGAAGGCCAGAAGATGCTCACCTTCGATCACCCACTGTGCCTGATTACTGGTTCTGGCGGTGGGAAATGGTTCAATTTCTTCATCCATGGCAGCGCCCATCCGGAAACCCAGGACTACCGTCACATCAAGCTTGCAGGAAACACAGAACCGATCCGTTTCTATATGCTCCACGCGCAGCATGCCAACAACGCGGACAGTCAATGCGAGGCCGTGGGGGTGAAGGATTTGACCGTTTTCGGCATCAAGACAGAAAACAACACCAGTTTCTTTCGCATCAGCGACTGCGACACCGTGCGGCTTTTCGGACATGGCGGCATTGCCACGCCGCCGCCGGGTGGCGCGCAATACACTTTCCGCGATGTGAAGAATCTGCTCATCGCCTGCACGGCTGACCAGGTGAATCTGGAGCCAAGCAAAGCGATCAAGGACGGCAACATCAAGCGCACGAATATCAACGACTACTTCCCCTACGTGATCGCGAACGGAACCCAAACCCAGCAGATGCCGTCGTTGGAACGGCCGATTCTGTTCATACGAGGTGATTTCTCGGTTGAACCCACAAGGACAAATTCTCTGCAAGTCGCCGCCGTGCTAAAGGACGAAGCCGCGCTGGCCGGCGCGCATGATATCGAGATACGCGATGGGCTGGCCTATGTCGCGGGCAAGGGGTTCACCTCGCGCGCTTTGCCGGACAGCGGCGTTTACCCCTATGAGAAAGGCAAGGGCGGCTCGCTCGCCATCGTGGATGTGAGACAGCCCACCGCCCCGAAGCTGCTCTGGTCCATCACCACACCGCTCGCTTATGAGGATGCAGAAACCGTGTTGCCGCTGGGCCAGGACAGACTCCTCGTCGGCACGCGTGATCTCTTTCTCTTCGACGTGAGCGACCCCGCAAATCCGAAACAACTCGCCGCCATTGATGACCGCCCGCGGGTTGACATCATCAACGGTTTCGCCCGTCTCGGAGACGCCGTCTTCGCCGCAAACAAGCAGGGCTACATCTTTGCCGTGGACGTTTCCGCTCCCGACACCGTCCGGTTGCTCGGCGCACGCAGCGCGAAACAACTCGACGGTCTTGAGAAGCCACACGATGCAGCTTTTTGCAGTGACTTGCTGGTGATCGTGTCGCCGGAGGGTTTCGGCGCCGAAGGCAAGCCGGGAAAAATGGGTGTCTATCGTGTGGTCGATGCGGAGACGGGGAGAGTGTTGCCGCCGGAACAATGGACGCTTTTCGGCAAACTCGAACATCCGCGCCTCGCCGGCGCGAACCGCGTAATGACCCGTGGCAACTTCGCCTATGTCGGGAGTTCGCTGTCAGAAAACATCAGCCGCAAGGATGATCTCCGCAGTAATGTTTCGGTGATTGACCTCAGCGACCCCGCCGCGCCCCGCCTCCGTGGCAGCGTTGATTTTCCCGACGAGCACGGACCGAATGGCCTCGAGCTGGCGGGCATGATGATTTTTGCCGCCGGCGGTCAGACCGTTCAGGCGATTGATGTCGCCAACCCAGAAACACCCTGCGAGCTCGGCCGGATGACCGCCCCTGCCGCCTTCCCCGGCAATAGAGACGACGCGCACGACCTTGTCTATCACAACGGCTATCTGTTCATCACCGCGCAGAACTCGCACTCGCTCGTCGTGGTCAGAGTGGCTGACGAGCGGATTCGCGCAGCAGCCCGCCCATGATCCGTCTCAAGCCTGCCGTCCGCTATTGTGCCAGACAGCAAAAGGGGGCAGCCCTGAATGGCGCTAAGTTAAGCAACGTATGGGCGGGCCCGCGGCCTCGCGGGCCGGGTGGGTCAAGGTCCCCGCATGCTGGTGGCGCGCGGACGCCGAGGCCGGCGTCCCTCCCACGATTCTCCCACGAAACACGCGGATCACAACAAAGGGCCAGGAATTCTTGGCGTGGTTGGCGTGATTCGGGGGTAATACGGGCACCGGCGTCCGTGATAGCCCTGGGGTCGTCAACACGCCGTTTAGATGCGTGACCCCAACGGCAGGGCGACCAGATGACCCCAATGCGGCTGACGGGGGTGAATTTGTTCTTCTGCAAGCCCTTATTCGACGAAGATTTCTCGCTCGTTGGTGAGTCTGCCGTATTTG
>JADLBR010000255.1 GCA_020847615.1 Verrucomicrobiia bacterium | reverse complement strand
GAGTTCAATGCGTTTGGTGAACGAAGCAGGCAGGCTTTGATGAGCGCAATGCGGGCCGGGTTGAGTTTGTTTGCCTGATCGAGTTGCTGGCGGCGCACGGCGGCCGCAAGCGCGGATTGCGGCAATGGCACGGCGCGACCGGACAGCGCGCCACGCAGGAGCTGGGTCGAGATTTGCGGAGGCAGTTCCGAAAGCTCGGCACGCACCATGCCATAGAGCAATGCTCCAAACTTGAAGTGCCGCTTCACACCCACGCCGTCCGGCGGAACAATGCCCAGATCCTCGAACCATTCCGCCACGTGCTGCTCCACTTCCGGCACGGTGCTTTCGATCCAGTCCCGCACAACCACGCGCGCGCCATTCCCGGACAAGCTCAGGGCGTAATAGGCGTTGGCATCGACCGCGACCGGCAGCTGCCCAGACTGGACGGACCTCAATAAGGCGGCGACCGCATTCTCGTCAGCGGACGCAAGCAGATCGAACGGATCGTACTCGATCGGCTGACGCGTCCAGTGCAGGTACACGACATCCTCGATCGAAAGTCCAGAAGCAATCAGTGCGTTCAGAGCCGCGCGGAATTTTACTTCGGACTCGGCACTGACCGGCGCATTGGCGGCTTGGGACAGCCCCTGAGATTCGAAGGCAGGACACTCCTTGTTGAATGAAATGAGCTTTGTGTCTTCCCCCAACAGCTTGATGAAACCAGTCGTCCGACAAACCGCGCCGTAGTGCCCCGTAGCAAGGCACACCGACTTTTCCGCCTCTTGCTCAGCACGTTCCTTCTCGCTGCGAGACCGCCACCAACCGCGCAGTTCCTCCGACCCAAGCAAGTCTTCTCCGTCCACCTCAAACACAGCATTGTCACTTGTCTTGGCCTTCGCGGCGGCAAGTTGTTCGTGGATGATTTTGAGTTGCTTCTCGTCGCGAAGGAAAGCGGCCAGCAAATGCAGTTTGTCGGCGACCCTGGGACAGTCCTTGGCCGCCGCGTCAAGCAGGCTGATAAAGTAGCTTTGATTGATCCTCCTCTGCTCGCGCTTGGCGTCGTCTTCCACCATGAGGATCGAGCGTTCCAGATTGTCACATAGAAAGTATGAGCGTCCATGCGCTACGAAGTCTTGGTCCGAACTTGGGCGCTCGACGCGCTTGGGCCTTGGCTTCTTGCCACCTGAACTCTCCGAAAGCGGAACCACACCAGCAAGTTTGCCGGTTCTGTCCAATGAGATAAGCCACCGAACGCCAACCGGCGCGAAATCCGCATCCCCGAGATTCTCGCGTTCGGCGTAGGCAATAAGGGCTTGCAGCATCATTGCGCACCACCCAGTTGTTTCTTCACCTCGTCCCAGTCGGGCACGTTGACAATTCCGTTTTGAAGCCGCGCAGGGAAGAAAGTGATCCGCGGGTTTAGTTTCTCGATTTTTCCAGGTGCCTGGTCCTTGGATACGTCGAGGTCGAACACGTCATAAAGCATTAGCCCGAAGTCGGTGTCAGGGTTGATATCCGCACCAACCACCATCGCCGTTTCGTCGGCCAGCTCAAAGTGCGCTGGGAACTCCCGGCAGCCAAAAACCGGTTGCGCGAAGCATTGCCCCTTCTCGGCACGACGCTGGAACATGGCGAGATACTTGACCGGTGTGTCCCCTCCGTCGTCTTCGCCATCGGCGGCTTTCCGGCGTGGCAGTCCGGCCAGAGGGCTCAGATGCATGCTGGCTTCGATGACGTATTCCACGTCGCGCAGGGCGAGGGTGTTGCGCTGGGTGCGGTCTTCATCGGCGAACAACGGCTCGGGCTTGCGCAGCGAAAGGCGCGACTTCACCTCGTTGCGCCGAACGGCCAAGAATCGAATCGGCTTCTTGACGGCAATACGGCGGATGCGCCACCGGAACTGCGGCTTGTACAGGATCGCCTCCAGCAGGCCCCGCGCGGCGCTGGGCGTGATGACAGGGTAGCTCACGCGCTCCACTTTCATTTCGGGTCGCGTGAAGCACGCAAGGTCGCCCCAGGTTCGGAGATGGATCGTCATAGAAGCAGATCATTCATAGAGGGTTCGCAGTTGCGGGAGCATGGTCATTGGACAAATGATCTGGCATCAAGATGGCCCAGTCCTAGGTTATCGTCGTAATCCGAATTCCAAACCCAAAAGTTCCAGCCATCCGCGGGCTGGTAGATGTAGCCGCTGGCTTGCGCGCCCAGAAATTCTCCCTGGTAAAGATTCACGGAATAACGTTGCGCTTCCCGGCACTCATCCGCGGTGAGATGTCTCTCGCGGTGCAGCTTTTCAGCGATCTCTGCGCCCCGATCCCGGCCCTCCCTGTTCCGCCACCCCTTAACGAGGACCGCGCGAGTCTCGCTGCCAACGAGACGACAGGCATCAGCGGCGGCGGGGAAGTTGAAATCCGTGGAGAGCTTGAAAACGGCGTCCGCCTCGGCCTTCTCCGGGCCGATCAGTTTGTAGAGTTCCGCAAAATACTCTCGGTACGTGCCCGGATGGTGTAACGCAGCATCAGGATGCCGGGAGAGGAACTCTGCGGTCTTTGCGGTGGCAAGGGCATATGCGCCGGGAGGCAATCGCACTTCCATCGGGCGGAAGACGATGACCGGGCACGGCTCGGGGTCACGACCTTCGCGGTTGCAGCGGCCTGCCGTCTGGATAATGGAATCGAGCGGACCCAGGGCGCGAAAGGCGGTGGGAAAATCCACGTCCACACCCGCTTCAATGAGTTGCGTGGAGATGAGGCGGCAGGGCTCGTTGGCCTCGGGATCAAGTCGGCGACGAATCTCAGCGAGTTTCTCCTGCCGGTGCACCGGACACATGCGCGCAGACAGATGGAACGCAGCATCCGGCTTGAGGTCGCGCACCAGACGAAACAGCTCACGCGCGTCCTTTGTTGTGTTGACCACACAGAGCGATTGAGGCCCAGCGACGATGCGGCGAGCCAGTTCGGGCCACGCCGTTGTCGAGTCGGCAGACGGCAGTTCAATGCGGGTTCGTCTCAGTGCATCCGCCAGGCCAGTTTCATTGGTCGAAATGGCTACAGGGTTCCAGTCATATGGTAACGCCGCGGAAACCGAAGCGAACGCGGGTTGCGTGGCGGTCATAAATACGGCGGTGACGCCGTAATCACGGGTGAGCAGGCGGACGGCGGAAAGCAGTGATGGCATGAGGCGCGGCGGCAGCGTTTGCACCTCGTCGAACAATACAACGGAGCGGCCAATGTTGTGGAGTTTGCGACAATCTGAAGGTCGGTTGCTGAACAGGCTCTCGAAGAACTGAACGTTTGTGGTAACGACCAGAGGTGAAGCCCAGTTCTCCGCTGCCAACCGCGCTCGGCGCAACGGCTCCTCCTCGGCATCCACAGCCCTGTTACCACGGTGTTCGCGCGGCGCGACGGCACTGTGATGCTCCAATATGTAGTCCGAGCCCAATGTCCCCTCAAACAACTCGCGAAAAACACGCGCCGTTTGCTCGATAATACTTGTGTAGGGAATGACGACGATGACCCTACGAAGACGGTCTGGATGGCCAGCCGGTAATTGGGCATTATGCTTGGAGATATGTTTTAGCGCGAAAGCCAACGATGATAGCGTCTTCCCGCTGCCCGTCGGGGCCGTGAGCGTGAACAGGCCGGGCTGCCGATCAGCCGCCCTTAGACAATCGGCCAACAATTGGCGCCGCAGCGCGTTCACCTGCCCGATGGCAGGCTTCAAACTCAACGCCTTATCCAACAAGTCATAGGCCTGCTCCGGATGGAGTTCTGGCACAGATCGCGACCTAGCCCGACGCGGATCGAAGTGTGCTTCGGTGTCAAGGAAGTCCGCATCCACGAGACAACTGAAAATCATGCGAGCGCGCAAGGCCTCCGCAAACTTGTCAGATATCGCCTTCGGCGAAAAGACAGGCAGCGCCAACCCATCCTGATTAAACCGGTCCAGCAGTTCATCGGTGCTTTCCGGACATTGACCGGTCAGTTCCGACCGCAGCCGGCCTTCAGCGAATGCATTGACGGTCTGCCTTAAAGGCGGGCCCGACGCATTGTCGTTCAATGCAGGCAAGCCGGTGTGGTGTCCATCGGATGAGAAAGCGACGGCCCATGCCTTGAGTGCGGCCGCGTGTGATGCTCCTGCCGCCCAGTGATTGATTCCATGAATCGCGGGGTTCCGCAGCCGTGCCTGAAACCGTGCTGCATATTTCCCCAAATCGTGGAGCAGGCCAGCCAACTCTGCCTCGACGCATAAACCCAGCGGTTTGGCGAGATCCGCCGCCAAATCAGCTACATTGCGGAGGTGCTCGGCGAGGGGTTGCCACCTCCCGGACCCTTCCGGCAGCGCTTTGCCCGAGTCATCCACAGCCGTATGCGCATAAAACTTCACTTCCTTCCCCATGGCGCGGCATGATCCTGGGTCATTCATAGGCTTCCGGCACGGGAGGGACAAGGGAATTGGTTCCTGGTTCGGGGTACTGGGTTCTAGCGGCTGGCAGCTAGGTGCTTCGCCTGAGATTTGGGCGGGTTGATAACGGGGCTTCGTGATTCGTGTCCATTGGTGTGCATTCGTGGTTCCATCGGTTCTTCCCAGGTTCTGTTGTCAGGCTACGGTCGGGGGTGGGACACTGGCGGTACGAGGGGGCAAGAATTCCGGATTTAGGTGCGGAAGGGGGAAACGGGATCGAGCCCTGCGAACCTTCCGCCCCGAGGGGCGCAGGGGCACCAAGACAGCCTCCGCGTCTCCGCAGCCCGGCGGGAGGAGTTCACCTCTTTCGGCGAAGTTTTCGTGGCCGGTGGCGTATTTTTCGCGATGGATTCGGTTCGGAACGCGGTCTTCGACGAGAATTTCGACATTGGTGACGAAATCTTCGTGATCGATGGCGAAAATTTCGTGGTTGGCGTCGAAGTTTTCGTCGGCGGTGGTGAAATCTTCGTGGTAGGCCACGAATGGCGCTGGAGCGCCGCCGAAATTTTCGTGGTTCGCGGCGAAAATTTCGTGGTGGGAGGCGAACTTTTATCGATGGGAGGGCTTTCGAGGCCGTTCGTCGGGCGTGAGTTTTAGGGGCGAGTGGCCCCGGGGCCGGGTCGGACGGCGCCGGGGCCGTTTTGGTAGCGGATTAGTGGGCGGCGGCCGGGACGGGGGCGGGTTCGCCGCTATTCTTGCGGGCGAAACGCTGGCCGAGGGCATCGAGCTGGGCGTCGAGGGCACCCCCGCTGCCGGCAATTTTCGCGGCCTGATAGACCAGGAGCGCGGCGGTGTAGGCATCGCTGCCGAGCGCGAGCATCGTGTCGTCCACGAACTCGTTGAGCTGCTCGACCGCCTGCGCCACGGGGTAGAGGGAGCGGAGCAGTTCCGCATCCCTCTGGAATTCCTCGAGGTCGAAGCCGCGAGGCAGGATGTCGGGGTTGCCAGAGGCGACCTCGAGCGCCCGTTCCACAAAGGCGCGGGTTTTGTCGCCCATGCGCGGGAGGTTGCGCCGCTCCTCGGGTTTAAGGTCGATGAGGAATGGCAGTTTCTGTTGCGCGGTCTTCATCGCCTCGATCACCGCCTGCCGGTCCGCGGCGGTCAGGGTTCCAGATACGTGGTTGGATGGCATACGTCGTCTTCCTTTCATGGTTTTGGTTCTGTTGTTCTGCTGGGCAGACCTCGCCGCTGGGGCGGGGTCGGGACCAGCGAGAGCTTTCTCGGGCGCCGGGCAAACCGGATCCGGCCCGCATCGCGCAGAACCGTCAGGAGCACGGCGGCGCCGACCTGTTGGGAAACGGCCATCGGCGACCAGCGCCCGTCGGCGGCGTATTTGCCCCGGATGTAGTGCCCGGAGCCGGCCCAGAGGTACGGAGAAAGCACGTTGGGGTGGTACAGGCGATAGCCCCAGCCATTGTACCGCTCTAACTGGTAGAGGGTTCCCGCGATGGACCAGTCGCGCCACGCGTCGAGGCCGTGCATCTGGATCGCATCCCGGGCGCTCTCCTCCCAGGCAAAAGGCGGCGTCCCGGCCACCGGTCGACCGCGCGGCGCGTGCGTCGTGCGGCGGGATCGCGGGTCGCCGTTATGCAGGTGCGTCCCAAAATCGCAGCCGGATTCGAGGCTGTGGATCGCGCCGATTACGAACCAGGGCACCCCGGTCGCCGCCGCCACCGCCGAGTACCGCGCCCGCCACGACCAGACCCGTCCCGCCGCGGCTTCCACCTCCCCAAAGCGCGCGCCACCGATGACACAGCCTTCGAACAGGCGGATGTACTCCGCCCGCAGCGCCGAAGTGAGATCCAACGACTTCTGTCGTGCCGCTTTCAATGCCACCAAAACCCGGATGCGTGTTCTCCAGCTCCCGCTCTTTCCCCGGGCCGCGCCCCGGCGCGCCCGCCCTTAAACGAGCCGGACGATGCGGCGTCGCCCAGTATGGCGCAAGCCATATTTGTCTAATTTGACAGAAAGCCGGCCGGTCACCCGAGCGACACCCGAATCACTGATCGATAATGAAGACAGGCTCTCAATCGTGAAGCCCTCTCCACAGGCGATCAGTATTTGAGCTGGGGCGCCATTCTTAGGCGTCCTGCGGATCGTTCCCGTATTTTGTCTTTTTTAATGGATTCTTCCATATGGGCCGAAAGCGGTGCGGCGGGTGCCCGCCGCGGACGCGCACGGCGGCCCGGGGCGCCAAGTTTTCCGCTCGATAACGGCGGAGGGCCGAGGGATGATCTCGGTCCAGATGCATCTCCAGCCCCTCGACTGGCTGATCGTAGCCGCCTCGCTGCTCCTCTGCTTCGTGCCGGCCCTTTTCTTCGGCAAACGCGCCGGGAGGAGCACGGCGGAGTTTTTCGTTTCGGGGCGATCGGTGCCGTGGTGGCTGGCGGGGCTATCGATGGTGGCGACGACGTTCAGCAGCGACACGCCGAACCTGGTCACCGACATCGTCCGGCGCCAGGGCGTCTCGGGAAACTGGTGCTGGTGGGCGTTCACCCTGACCGGCGTCGCGACGGTGTTTTTCTACGCGCGGCTCTGGCGGCGCTCGGAGGTGATGACCGATCTGGAGTTCTACGAGATCCGCTACTCGGGCAAGGCCGCGAGCGTCGTGCGAGGTTTCCGCGCCCTGTACCTCGGGCTCTTCTTCAACTGCGTGATCATGGCGACCGTCAACATGGCGGCGTGCAAGATCGCCAACATCCTCTTCGGAATGCCCCGGTGGCAGACGCTGCTCGCCATCGGCCTGCTGAACGTAGCCTTCGCCGCGCACTCGGGCCTCTGGGGCGTGCTGGTCATCGACATGATCCAGTTCTTCCTGAAGATGACCGCCGTGATCGCCGCGGCGTATTTTGCGGTCAAACACGTCGGCGGGCTGGATGTGCTCGTCGCGAAGCTCTCGGCGCCGATGCCCACGCCCGACGGTAAGTCCGTCATCAACTACCTGAACTTCCTGCCGGACTTCGGCAGCGGCTGGGACCTCGCGATCGCGGTCTTCATCATGCCCATCGCGGTGCAGTGGTGGGCGACGTGGTACCCGGGCGCCGAACCCGGCGGCGGCAGCTTCATCGCGCAGCGGATGCTCGCCTCGAAATCCGAGAAGGATTCCCTGGGCGCCGTCCTCTTCTTCAACCTTGCGCACTACGTGCTGCGCCCGTGGCCATGGATCCTGGTGGCCCTGTGCTCGCTCATCGTCTTCCCCCGGCTCTCGGACATCCAGGCGGCGTTCCCCGGCCTGGACCCCGCGCTGCTGGGCCACGACATCGCCTACCCGGCCATGCTGAAATTCCTGCCGACCGGATTCATCGGCCTCATGGTCGGCGGCCTCATCGCCGCCAACTCCTCCACCATCCTCACCCACCTGAACTGGGGGTCCTCGTACCTCGTCCACGATTTCTACCAGCGCTTCATCCGCAGGGGCGCGGGCGAGAAGCACTACGTGCTCGTGGGCCGACTGACCACGATCCTGCTGTTCCTGTGTTCATCGGCGACGGTGTTCCTGATGGAATCGGCCAAGGACAGCTTCGACATCATCTTGCAGGTGGGCGCGGGCACAGGTCTCCTCTATCTGCTCCGCTGGTTCTGGTGGCGCATCAGCGCCTGGTGCGAGGTGGTCGCGATGGCCAGCTCGTTCGGGGTCTCACTGGGCTTTCTGCTCCTGCGAAAATTCTGGGACATCGAGTTCGGGACCCATCACGCGCTGCTGATCACCATAGGGATCACGACGGTCTGCTGGGTGGCGATGGCCTATCTGGGGCCGGGCACCGACCGGGCCACGCTGCTGGCGTTCTACCGGAAGGTCCTGCCCTTTGGCCCGGGCTGGCGCCGCATCCGCCGCGAGGCCGGCATCTCCGAGACCGAGGCCGCCGCCACCCACGAAAATTTTCCCCTGGCTCTGCTCGGCTGGTCCGCCGGGTGCGCGCTCATATGGTCCTCGCTCTTCACGATCGGCAGTTTTCTCTACGGTCGCTATGTCCAGTCCGCGCTGCTGCTCGCCGTCGCCGTCGGCACGGGCCTTGTCCTGGTCCGCTCCGTCAACCGGCTCTGGGCCGGGAAACGCTGACCTGAAACTTCAAAGTTGGGGATACTTCGATGTGTGTCACAAAAGACACGTCATCAGCAGGTTATGCGAATGCCGCCTGAAGGCGGCACTACGAGCCCAAGACCACGGGAATGTTCGTAGTGGTGCCTTCAGGCACTCCTCCACCCACCAGAAGTTTCCACATGAATGATGCGGCGCGTGGAGAACTCTGGCTAGCCCGGACATTTCACAGCCTTGCGGGCTGTGAAGTGTCCGGGCTCTGGGAAAACCGCGCGATAGCAACAGGTTGGGATGGAGACGCGCGCTCCAAAACGCCATTTTTCGAAATCACAAACTG
>JADLBR010000254.1 GCA_020847615.1 Verrucomicrobiia bacterium | reverse complement strand
TCCAGCGTCCCGCCGATCCGCGTCAGCGCCTGCATCATCCCGGTGCCCTCGCTCACCCCGCGCAGCGCCGGCACCGACAGCGTCACCAGCACCCCGATGATGCCCAGCACCGTCAGCAGCTCCGCCAACGAAAATCCCCTACATCTCGCTCTCGATCTCATCGCTCCATCCCTTCATCCTGCGCCAATATACGCGTATTCAATGTACATGCAATGTAAATTTCTCGCTGTGCAGAACCGAGTGGTTTTCCCTTTTTTGATTATCCTATATATTTGCATTCCAATTCTTTACGAATAATCAGCTCGCGCCCACGGCATCTCAGGCCCGAGGTGCCCACATTTTGGCGCACATTCGGGGAACACTCTGCGGTGGCAACATGCAGCCCATCGGGTCCGGCGGCTGCCGGACCGAATGAGTAGCCGATCGCCTAAGGCGATTGGCGGCCAAACGCTCCCGCGTTCCGCCACGGGAATCGCGTCCGTCACGGAAACTCCCGAGCCCGGGAGTCTCCCGGAAACTGCTTGCGGCGATCCAGGATCGCGCCTATCGTCTCCGTTCAATCGCGCGGTTGGCTCAGTGGTAGAGCACCTCCTTGACACGGAGGGGGTCACTGGTTCGATCCCAGTACCGCGCACCCTGGCCCGCATGATCATGCCGTTGGCCAAGGATACTGGCGCACCGGAGCCCACAACGCAAGGGCCGCGATTGGGCTTGCGCGCCGCATCCCCATTCGTGTTGCATCGCGGCGTGCAACGCGTCGATGTCGATCTTGGATCCCGTGCGTACCCGATTCTCATAGCCGAGGGACTCCTGCGGCAGGCGGGCTCGCTGGCCGCAGAGAAGGTCCCCCCCGGACGGGTTGCGGTCATCACCTCGCCCCCGATTGCGCACCATTATCTCGAGGGACTCTTGGCGTCGCTCCGCGAGGCCGGTTTCGAGCCCCACCCCATCCTCATGCCCGATGGCGAGGCGGCGAAGTCATTCTCCGCCCTGGAGCCCGCCCTTTGCGCGATGGCGGGCGCCGGCCTGGACAGGCGCTCCGCGGTCTTTGCCCTCGGGGGCGGCGCGATCGGCGATGCGGCGGGCCTGCTCGCGGCGCTGTTCATGCGCGGCATACCCTACGTCCAGATCCCCACGACGCTGCTCGCCATGGTGGACAGTTCCGTCGGCGGCAAGACCGCCATCAACCTGCCGCAGGGCAAGAACCTCGTCGGCGCATTCCACCAGCCCGGCCTGGTCATCATCGATCCCGCGACGCTCGCGACCCTCGACGACCGCGAGCTCCGCGCCAGCGTCGCCGAGATCATCAAGTACGGCGTCATCAGCGATCCCGCCCTTTTCGATGACATCGCCGGCGGGTGCCCGCAGGACTGGGCGCCGATCATCCGCCGATGCTGCGAGATCAAGGCGCGCGTCGTCGAGCAGGACGAGTTCGAGCGCAAGGACGTCCGCGCATTGCTGAATTTCGGGCACACCATCGGCCATGCCGTCGAAGCCTCCGCCGGCTACGGCGGCTGGTTGCACGGCGAGGCGGTCGCGCTGGGCATGGTCGCCGCGGCCCTCCTCAGCCGGGCGCACGCGGGCCTCAGCCCGTCCGACGAGTCACGCATCCTGGAGGCCATCGCGCGCCACCGCCTCCCCACCCATTGGCCCGAACTCGATCCCGCCAAGGTCTGGGAGATCATGCGCCGCGACAAGAAATTCCGCGCCGGTCGCATGCGATTCGTCCTCGCCGACCGCATCGGCCACGCGTTCGTCTCGGAAAGCCCCGCCGAAAGCGATGTCCGCGACGCCATCGCCTCGCTGGCCCGAAAACTCCGGTGACCCAACGCGCTTCCCGTAGCCGAACGCAAATCCTGTAGGCGAACGCGTAAGCGTTTGGCTACTCCCGCACCCCGAGATCCGATACCTTCCGCCACCCCTGCCGGAAAACCACCTTCCCCTGCCCGGCGAACTCCGCCTCGAAATCCGAGCGCGGATATTCCGGACCGGGCAACCACCGGAACGCCTCCAGCGCGCGCTGGGCGTCGAAACAGGCGATGATCTCTTTCAGATAGCCGGGGTGATCGATGGTCAGACGGATCTCGCCGCCCGGTTCCAGCGCGCGGGCGCATGCCGCGGCGAACCCCTCGCCCACCAGCCGGTGCTTCCAGTGCCGCCGCTTGGGCCAGGGGTCCGGGTGCATCAGGTGTATGACAGCCACCGAGGCGTCCGGCACCAGATACCGCATCATGTACCCCGACTCCAGTCGCAGCACCCGGAGATTTGCCAACCCCTGCCGCGCCGCCTTCCTGCCGATCTTGCGCGCCCTTCCCAAAAGACGCTCCACCGCCAGCACGTTGACCCCGGGATTCTCCCGCGCGAAAGCCGCCGCAAATCCGCCGTCGCCGGCCCCGAGATCCAGGTGCACCGGCCCCCTCGCGGGAAAGACCCTGCCCCAATCCAGGGGCTGGCAGATGTCGTCCACCCGGACGAACGCCGCCTCAGGCTCCGGCGAACAGTCTGTCGAGGTATGTGTCGGCATCGAAAGGCCCGAAATCCTCGAGGCGCTCACCGGTCCCCGCCCAGGCGGGCGGGATCCCGCACTCCTGCCGGATGGCAAAAATGCCCCCGCCCAGCCCGCTCCCATCCAGCTTCGACGCAACGAGGCCCGTCAGCCGCACCGCCTTCGAGAATTCGCGAGCCTGGGCCAGCGCGTTCCCACCCGTGTTCGCGTCCACGACCAACAGCGCCTCCTGCGGTATGTCCGGCCCATGCTTCTGGAGGACCCGGGCCACCTTGGCCAACTCAGCCATGAGATTGTGGCGCGTGTGCTGCCTGCCGGCGGTGTCCACGATCACGACGCCCTCCCCCTCGGCCTTTGCCGCCTCCACGGCCCGAAACGCCACCGCCGCCGGATCCGACCCCGGCGCGCCCGTCGTCACCGGCACGCCCAGCCGCGCGCCCCACACCTCCAGCTGCTCGCCCGCCGCCGCCCGGAACGTATCCGCGGCCGCCATCCGCACGCGCCTCCCATGCCGCCCGTGCCACGCCGCCAGCTTGGCCGCCGATGTCGTCTTGCCCGTCCCGTTCACCCCGACCATCAGGACCACGT
>JADLBR010000253.1 GCA_020847615.1 Verrucomicrobiia bacterium | reverse complement strand
GGAGAACATGGCATTTGCCCCCAGGCGAATGAGCGACTGGTCCACGAATCGCATCTCGGCCCGCGAACGATTCTCCGTTTGAACTAATGCGCTTCCCCCCACTTCCTCCTGCAAGACGGCGGAATGCAGGCTCAAAAGTTCCGCATCGCCTCCCGTAGCCGAGCGGCGCCAGCGCTTGGCCGTCGATCCGCCGCCAAATCACTTCTCGGCGAGTTTGGTCCCGCACCACGGGCAGTATTTCCAGGAGCCCTTGCACTCCTGCTTGCATTCGTCGCAAGACTTGGCGGGAAGCAGCGCGTCCACCGGAAGCCGCCATTTCAGTTCGGTCTTGCCCACCGCCACGCTGAACCGTCCCCTCGCGCGGGCGTCTGCGATCGGATCCCCGGCATCATTCCGGGCCGGGAACAGGAAAAAGTGCAGGTTCTGTCCCAGTGGTCCCAGCGTGCTGGCCAAACTCGGCTTCATCGTCTGGATCATGGCCTTCATCGCGGGGTCCACCTCATTCTCCGCGATCGGCGCATAGGAATTGCCCCACGCGTCGGTCAGGCGCATGATCTGGCGCAACTCGTCGCCAGATCGATAGCTGACTGCGCCCGACGCCCCGGGCGTCCCATCGAGCACCGCCACCACGGTGTATCGCCGGATGGCTTTCAAGGCAGCCTCCGCCTCCCCAGCCTTCGCCTTCGGCGATGCCGCAAAGGTCACGGCCCAGAAATCCTCCGGCATCCACCAGGCCATCGTCATGGCGTTCGGCCCCTGGGCCACCCGCTGCGTCTCCTGGCTCAGTGCCGCCACATCAACCTGCGCCGTCGCGACAAACCCGCCCGCGAAAAAACTCGCCGCCACCGCTACCCACCACCGCAGACTATTCCAATACTTCATGTCGATCTCCCTTTCTCTCTTCATCACGCTAGACAAACCACCCTCTCTCCGCAAGACGCCCGAGCTCGGCCGCGAAATGTCGCTTGCTTTAGCTTGCAGGCCCCGAAGTGTGATGCTACGTTAAATCGAGTCCGGTCATCCGCGGTTCGCAGGGTTGAGCGAGCTTGCGCCTGCGGAGGGCGGAGATATGATTAGATCGGGAAGCGGAAACCGGCACCCATCGCAATCCGAGCAGAAAGGAACGCAAGACATGAACCCCCAATCTCACACGACCCGCCCCCGCTGGCGCGGGAAAAGGGCTTTCATCGATCCATTTACCGTGGCGGTCGGACTGGCCATTCTAGCGGGCGCCGGGATGGCGATAGCGATTAAGAACGCCGCCCAGAACGCCCAGAATGCCCGCAACGAAAACTGGACGGCGGAAGAGGAGGCCGGCAATCCGAACTCAAATCGCGATCCCAATCAGGATCGGAATGATCACTTCCAGACCCCGATGACCACCGGAGGCCAACTGATCGAACAGGGCATCCGCACCATCCCCAATGGCGTGGGACTGCCCACGACGATCAAGGTGCTGACGACCGGGAGCAGCGTGAATCCCGGCAAGAAGAAGGGCAACGGCTCGGGCCAAGGCAACTGCCCAGACGACGTCCGCGATAACGTCCGGACCACGGCACAAGACAACGTGCGGGACACGGTGACGTCAACGGTCAAGGACGGCGTCAAGGACGGCGTGAAGGATTCCGTCACGACGACGGTGAAGGACACCTGCGCGGACGGCTGCAAGGACACGGTCAAGTCCAACACCCGCGACAGTGTCCGCTCCGGGGCCCGCGACTGCGGAGGCGGCGCCAACTGCCGGTGATCGGGCATCGGGCATAGAGCCCTTCTAGTTTCCGAGCCCCGACCGGAGACGGCCGAATCAGACGGCGGCGGTCTCGCGGCCTGCGACCGCGGCCCGCGCCCTGAGGCCAGCGGTCATGGGCGCGATCCGAAATCCCACGCCCTGGCCTCGCCGTCCTTTCCCTGTAATTCGACGGATTGGATGGCGAGCCCACGGGCGCCTTTCGGCGCCGTGATCCGCACGTGGATGAGGCGCCCCTGCACCGGGAGTTCCACTCTCACTCCGCTCGTGCCCTGCGCCTGGGACCAATCGAAGGCGACCGTGTTTTCGGGAACGAAATCCGGCTGCTGTTTCGTGCGCCATGAGAGGGAGCCCTGGCCGCCATCCTGCACCCGGGCTCGGACCGTGGCGACCACCGGGCCGGGCATGTCGAGCGCCGCGCAAGCCAGGAAGGGCCGGGCGTTCGCACCGGCTTTTGCATCCGGGGTGATGACAAGCGCGCCGTCTCCGATGGCGATCGTCCCATTGCGGCAGACCCAGCCCTGGATCGAGCCCTCGGGGCCGGAGGACGGGGGGCGTTCGGTCTTGGCGATGATCCCATGTTCGCCGAATAGGCCCTCGTGGTGCGCGTCAAAACTCGTGGGCATGCCGGGGGGTCGCAGGGTATCGCACCACGCCTTGAGCTTGCCCTCGAGCCGCGCGGCGACATCGGGATTCTTGGCGGCCAGGTTGCGCCCGATGTTCTCGCCGTCGGGCGCGGTGATGTCGAAAAGCAACCGCTCGCGCTCGCCGAGGGCGATGAGTTTGTAGGGGAATTCCTGGATGGCCGCCTGGGACATCCACCGCCAGTAGAGGGTCTCGTGCGGGGCGCCCTTGTTCTGGCCCGTCAGGAACGGGATCAGGTCCACGCCGTCGAGCGCGCCATCGCGGGGGAGCCCGGCCATCGCGACCGCGGTCGCCGCCACGTCGAGGCTGATCACCGGATGCTCGTACACTTGGCCGCCCGGGATTCTTCCCGGCCATGCGGCGACGAACGGCACCCGGATGCCGCCCTCGCTCAACATGCCCTTCTGCCCCACCATCGGCAGGTTGATGGAACCGTCCCACGCATTGCCCAGGGGCGCGCCATTGTCCCCGATCAAAAAGATCAGGGTGTCCTGCTCGTCGCCCATCGCGCGCAGCGCCCCCCGGATGCGTCCCACGCCATCGTCGATCGCGCCGATGAGCGCGAGGGCCTGGCGCCGCTCCAGGGGCAGGTGCCCGGGGGTCTTCGAGAACCACGGCTCGGGTGACTCCAGCGGCACGTGCGGCGCCATATAGGCCAGATAGAGGAACCATGGCTGCCCAGGGCTCTTGGCGCGCCGCTCCAAGAACGAGAGCGCGGCCTCGGTCTGGACCACGACGCGGCATCGCTCGTCGCGCACCTGTCTCGGCGCATCGGGAAACGGCGTCCCGTCCAGCGCGTGCGAGGCGACGTAATCCCGCCTCGCGCCGGTGAAATACTCGTCGAAACCCTGGTGCTGCGGCGCCAATTCGGGAAGCGCCCTGTTCTTCGCGCCCTGGGCCTTGCGCTGGTCCTCGACATCGAGGTGCCACTTGCCGCTGATGCCGCTCACGTAGCCGGCCCCCTTCAGTCGCTCCGGCAGCGTCACCACATCCTGGCGCATCGGGATGCCGTTGTGCTCCACGCCGAAGCGCTGCTGGTATCGCCCCGTGATCACGGCCGCCCGCGAAGGCGTGCACTGGGGCGCCGTGACGTAGCCCCTCTTGAACAGCACGCCATCGGCGACGAGGCGGTCGATGTTCGGCGTGCGCACGTCCCCGTCGGCGCCCTGCGCGCCGATGTCGGCCCAGCCGTGGTCGTCGGTATAGATCACGAGGATGTTGGGCTTCGGCGGTCCCGCGGCCGCGATGCCGCCAGATCCCAGCGCCACCGCCACGAGACAGAGGACCTTACCCATACCCTTCTTTCCCGTAGCCCATCTCGCGCAGAGATGGGCCCGGCCGCCCTGCCCGCGCCACCACGGTCTGGCGACCGTGGCCACGGCCGAATGCTGCGAGCCGCCGCCGCTCATCGCTTCGCCCCAAAGGCCCACGACCGGATCGGCCTGCCGGCGCCCGCGGGCAACCACTCGATCGACTCGATTTCCACCGGCGATTTATCGGCGGGGAGATAGAGGCGGACGATCCGCGCCTGCCCTTGCACGGGCGCGGCCACCGTCACGTCCTGCCAGTCGCCGCCGGGCGGCAGATTGAACTCCACGACCTGGCCCTGCTTGGGAAAGTCCTCCTGATCGGTGGTGACCCACTGCACCTTGCCCGCCCCGCCGGCCGCGCTGCGTGCGCGCAGCCTCAGGGTCAGCGGCCCATTCCCCTTGACCATCGTCGTCCCCAGGAAGGGCGTCTTCCCGTCGGCCTCGACGCGCAGGGCGCCGCCGGCGACCGCGATCTTGCAGAATTTCGGCACGAGTCCCGCCGCCGGGTCCGGGGCCTTGAACGCGGGGTTGGGCTTCGGGTACAGCGCGCCGGTATCCTTGACGAACCCGTCGATGAGCGCGTCGAGTTCCTTGACCTTCTCGGGCATCTTCGGCGCCAGATTGGTGGTCTCGCCGGGGTCGTCCTTCAGATTGAAAAGTTCGCGCAGGCCCTCGTAATCCTCCGGGCGCTCCTGGAAGCGACGGATCATCTTCCAGTCGCCCTGGCGCACGCTGACGCCGGGGACCAGGTGGGGGAACCAGATGAAGTACGCATCGCGATTCACGGGCCCGGTGCCGCGCAGCACCGGGGCATACGACACACCGTCGATCGTCTGCTGCGCGGGCCTCTCGATGTCGACGAGATCCAGGACGGTGGGATAGACGTCGATGCAGCCGACCACGGCGCCGACCGTGGAATCGGGCGCTATCTTCCCCGGCCAGCGGACCATGAGCGGCACGCGCACGCCCCCCTCGTAGAGCCTCCCTTTGCCATCGCGCAGCGGCGCGTTGTTGGTCGGCGGCCGGTCCCCCGCCCACTTGCGCCAATCCTGAAGGAACTCGTACCTCGGGTGGCCCGGCTTGATCTTGGACTGCTTGCTGTCGTCGGGCGTGTTGCTGTGGATGTTGCCGCCGTTGTCGGAGGTGAAGATGACGATGGTGTTCTCCGCGAGCTTGAGCGCGTCGAGCTTGTCCAGGATGCGCCCGAAGCTCTCGTCCACGCTCCTGAGCATCGAGGCCATGATGGGGTTGCCCTGTCGCCCCGTCGGGTCGGTCTTCTTGGCGAACTCGGCGGTGTACTCTTTCTTGTGTCCCCATGGCCCGTGCACGCCGTACTGCCAGAGGTTGAGAAAGAAGGGCCGATCCTTGCTGGCCTCGATGAACTTGATGGCCTCGTCCGCCAGCCGGTCAACGATGTACTCCCCCGGGGGGCCGTCCGTGATCGTGCCCACCACGTACTTGGCGCCCTTGGAGGTCGGTTTCTCGGTGCCGGGCGGCACGACGCCATAGGGCGAGAAGTACTCCCCGGGCGGGCCGGGATCCGGATGGCAGTGGAACGCGACATCGAAGCCCTGCCGCTCGGGCCAGTGCGGCTCGGTGATGCCCAGGTGCCACTTCCCGATGTGCGCGGTGCGATAGCCCGAGTCGCGCAGCGCCTCGGCCAGCGTGTGCTGCGATGGCTCAAGGTAGTTCTTGCTCTCGGGCATCAGCAGCGGGGCGCCGGGCGCGCCCTTGTCCGGCAGAAAGCTGTGCCCCGGCGGCTGCGGCGGCTGATGGCCGCTGGCGCTGGTGATCCCGTGCCGCGAAGTGTACTGCCCCGTGAGGATCGACGCGCGCGTCGGCGAACAGAGGGGCTGCGAGTAGGCGTCCGTGAACCGCATCGCCTGCCTGGCAAAGCGATCGATGTTCGGCGTCTCGTAATACCTCGATCCGTAGGCACCGCAGTCCATCCACCCCATGTCGTCCACGAGAAAGAGGACGACGTTGGGTCTCTGTGCCGCGGGACAGGCGCACGCGGCCCCAAGCAGGGCCGCGATCGCCATCCGGATACTCATTCTCGTCTTTAACATGCAAGTTCCTTGGGTGGCCGTTTGGACGCAAACGATGAATAACTAATAGGCGTCGTTCGCGGGATTGGGACATTGAATTCCCGGGCCCGCCGGGTCATGGCATGGCTTCCGGGATGCGCGTCTCGAGGCGCACCCCGGCCGCGCGCAGCTCCAGTTGTCGCACGAGGTCGGGATGCTGGC
>JADLBR010000252.1 GCA_020847615.1 Verrucomicrobiia bacterium | reverse complement strand
CATCGGGGTCGGCGAGCTGGGTGTAGACGAGCGCCGTGCCGCTGCGCGCGGTCTCGATGGCGAGTCGGCCGGCGTCATCGGCGAGGACGACGAGGATGCCGCTGTTTGGGGCCGTTGAGGCGGGAGGGCGCTGGGTGGGTTCGGCCAACCCGGTCGAGCAGAGCACGCCCGCGAGCAGGGCTATGGTTTGGCTTGGATGGGGGATTACGGGGCGCCGCGGAATGGATTGGGCGGACATGGGTTAAGATATGCGGAAATGGGCGGTGCGGAAAGGGGGGGGAGGGCGACATTCGATAGCCAACATGCAACGGGGCATGGGCGAGTTGCGTCGCGGTTGCCCATGGGCCATGAGAGAAGGAAGACTGACCATGGTCATGCCAGAGCGGACGCGAGACATCTGGCATCGCACCGATGGGCGTTGGAGAAGCTGCGCCCGGCTCGAAAATAGCCGCAGCGCATCCCGTAGCCAAACGCGTAAGCGTTTGGGCGCCAAAGCCTCACGGCTTCGGCTACGTTTTCACCCCCGGTGATGCCCGACCTGTCGCTGCGCTTGGCAGCGGCGAGAGATCGGCCCTGTGGCCTGCGGCGCTGGCGGGCGGACGGGGCAGGCAGGAATGCCCGCCCCACGGCCTACCGGAATGACTTGCCCATGGAGACCGGCGCGGCGGCGACCGAGGGTTTGCGGAGGTGGGATTTTTTGATGCGGCGCATGAGGGCGCGCTTGTAGGCGCCGGCGTCGAGGGGGAACGTGACGTCGCGGTTGATCCAGGTGGAGTAAAGCATGGCGTTGGCGAGTTCGACGGAGTGCGCCCCATCGCGCGCGGAGCCAATGGGGGCGGCGCCGTTGGCGACGTGCTCGGCGAAGTTGCGGATGATGTCGGAGTGGCGGGGCGGGGCGGGGGCGAGGGTCTCGCGGACCCGGTCGAACTCCGGGGTCCCGAAGGCGTCCTTGGTGGTGGCCGAGTACTCCGGGAGCGATTGCTTGAGGGTGGTGATGACGAGCTCGTCGTTGTTGAACACCAGGGTGCCGCGGTCGCCGAAGATCTCGAGGCGATTGACGCCGGGGTGCTCGCCGGTCGAGCCGACGAACGATCCGCTGACGCCGCTGGCGAACTCCATGCAGGCGTTGACCTCGTCCTCGACCTCGATCCTGTGGTACTTGCCCATGGCGCAGTAGGCGCGGAGCCGCCTGGGCATGCCGAAGAGCCACGCGAGGATATCGAGGTTGTGGATGCACTGGTTGAGGAGGGCGCCGCCCGCCTCGCCCTTCCAGGTGCCTCGCCACGGGCTCGAGGTGAAATAGATGTCTGGGCGGAACCAGTTCGTCATGATCCAGGAGAAGCGGCGGACGCGTCCGAGCTTGCCCGAGGCGACGATGTCGCGGATGCGCTCATAGCGGTTGTCGAGCCTCTGGTTGAGCATGACGGCGATCTTGCGCTTGTGCTTCTTGGCGGCGGCCTCCAGGAGTTTGGCGTCGGCGACGTGGAGGGCGATGGGCTTCTCGACCAGCACGTGGAGGCCGGCCTTGAGGGCGGCCATCGCGGTGGGGAAGTGGTCGAAGGAGGGGGTGGCGACGAGGACGGCGTCGGCGACCTTGGCCTTGATCAGGGCGGGCAGCTTGTCGAAGTGGGGCACGACGTCGAATTCGCCGGGCGGGATGGGGCGACTTTCGACGATGGCGGCGAGTTCGACGCCCGGGGATTTCCCGGCGAGGAGGTTCTGGGCGTGCATGCGCCCGATATTGCCGAGGCCGATGACTGCGAGTTTCATGTCTTACTCCGTGGTGGGGCCGCGCGCTTGTGGGCGAGCGGCGGGTTGGCGAGAAGGTGATCCACGACCAGGGCGATGCAGCCGGTGAGGGTGTCGTTCTCCGTGGTCGAGACGGCGATCCTGAGATTGTCGGCGGGCTGGGGCAGGGCGCCATTCCTGGCGGCGGTCTCGATGCGTTCCCGGAGGAAGGGGAGGATGGGGCGGAGGGCGCCACCGATCACGACGCACTCGGGGTTGAAGAGGTTGGCGAGGTTGGCGATGCCAATGGCGAACGTCTCGGCCGAGCGCTCGAGGACGGCGAGTACGTCGGCATCGCCCTCGCTGGCGGCCGCGGCCACGGCGCCGAGTTCGAGGCGATCCCAGTGGGAGCCGATGCGGGCGGCGAGTGGGCCGCGGCGGTGCGACGAGGCGCACTTCTCGCGGATGCGCCGGAGGGTGGTGTCGATATTGACCTCGGCGCCCCAGCAACCGCGCTGGCCGCACGCGCAGGGCTCGCCGCCGGGATGGATGCGGGCGTGGCCGGCCTGGCCCGCGAACCCGCGCGTGCCGCGGAGCAGGCGCCCGTCGATGAGGATGCCGGCGGCCATGCCGCCGCCGACGTTGATGTAGATGAGGTTGCGGATGGCCTTGAACGAACCGAAGTGCGCCAGGCCGATGGCGGCGCAGTTGGCCTGATTCTCGAGGTGGACGGGGAGGTGGAAGTGCTCTTCGAGGAGGCGCTTGAGGGGCACGTGGTGCCAGCCGAGGTAGGGCCCGTAGGCGAGTTCGCCGCGCCCGTGATCGACGAGGCCCGCGAGCGCCAGGCCGATGCCGAGGCAGGGCATGTCCGATGCCTTGGCGTGGTCCATCGCCTCGGCGATCAGCGCGTGGCAGAGGTCGAGCGCGGCCTCGGGGGAGGCGTGGTGCTTGAGCTCGCGCTGTCCGCGCCAGAGCGTGCGGGCGTCGAGGTCGGAGAGCACCGCGGTGACGGCGCCGATGTCGATCTCGATGCCGATGGCCGAGCCGAACGCGGGATCGATCTCGAGGAGGCGTCCGGGGCGGCCGCTGGCGCCCTTGGACCACGAGGTCTCGCGTATGATGCCGGAGCGCTTGAGGACGGCCGTGATGTTGGAGATCGTCGCGCGCGTGAGGCCCGTGCGGGTGGCGAGCTTGGCCTTAGACAGCCCCCCGTGGAGGCGCAGTTCGCGGAGGACGTTGCCGGCGTTTAGGCGCCGGATGTCGCCCCGGTCGAAGCCGCGACGTCCGTGGGGGAGGCGTGTCGTTGGCATCGTGGTCTAGCGCATCGGGGTCGCGCGGGTCGGCGGCGCGGTCACACCTTGTCCGGCACGACGTACGGTTTGCGGTACTCCCGGCTCAGGTACTTGTTGGCGGCGCCGGCATTCTCGCCCGTGAAGACCTCGCGCTTGGCGTCGTATTGCACCCACTGCCCGAGGACCGCCTTTTTCTCATCGATGTTGATGCCGAGGTCGGCCAGGTGGGACTTCATCCGCTCGAAAGCCTCCAGGGCGGGCGCGCAGCCCTTGACCTGCTCGAGGATGGCGGCGGACGGCTGCTCCTTGCCGAGCCTGTAGGAGGTGTTGGCGAGGTGGCAGAGGGTAGTGGAGAGGTGTCCGACCTCGACGTCGCTCTGGGGAGTCAGGAGGTCGCGCCCCTTGACCGCGGCGATGAAGTTCGGGAGGTGGAGCTTCCCGTTGTCCAGCGGGAACGACTTGAACTTCTTCTTCTCGGGCGTGGAGCCGGGCTCCTCGAGCTTCTTATCGGTGTTGTCGTAGGCGAAGGCGCCGGCGACGTAGCCCTTCTCGCAGTGGGCGACCGCTCCCTCCTTGACGCCCTTGTAGTTGCCGACGGCCTTGACGCCGGGCTTGATGGGGAGATTGGTGAACTCGTGGATGAGCGGGGCGCCGGGGAAGTCATAGAAGATGAACCCGGTGTTCGGCGTCTGCGCGTCGTCGTCGTACAGGAAGCGCCCGGCCACGGTGAGCACGCGCGGCGCGGGGAGGGGGTCGCCGAGGTAGCGGCGCGCGAGGTCGAGCTGGTGCGGGCCGTTGTTGCCGATCTCGCCGTTGCCGGTGTTCCAGAACCAGTGCCACTCGTAGTGGAACCGCAGGCGCATGAGGGGCTCTTCGGCGGCGGGACCGAGCCACAGATCGTAATTCAATGTCGGTGGGAGCGCGACGGGGGCGGTGGCCTTGCCGAGATCCTCGCGGAGGCGGAAGAACGCGCCCTGGACATGCTTGAGTTTCCCGAGGGCGCCGCTCTTGATGTATTCGCAGACCTCCTTCTGTCCGAGGTCCGAACGCCGCTGGATCCCGTGGTGGACGACCCTCTTGTACTTGCGGGCGGCCTCGACGAGTTTGCGGCCCTCAAAGATGTTGTGCGAGACGGGCTTTTCGACGTAGGCGTCCTTGCCGGCCTGACATGCCCAGATGCCGGCCAGGGCATGCCAGTGGTTGGGAGTGGCCACGATCACCGCGTCCACGTCCTTCTTCTCAAGGAGTTTTCGCAGGTCCTGATAGGCGGCGACTTTGTGGGGATACTCGGCCTTCTCAAGCGCCGCGATGGCCTTGTCGGTCTGCGCCGTGTCTGGGTCGCAGATGGCGACGATCCTGACCCCGGGGAGTTTGGCGGCCTCCTTCAGGTGGGCCGAACCCTTGCCGCCCATGCCTATGATCCCGAGCCGCACGTCGCTGTGGGCACCCTCGGCGCGCAGGCGCGCGGGCCAGGCCGGTAACGTGGCAGCGGTCGCCCAGCCGACGGCCCCGCGGATGAGATCCCTGCGATTCAGTTGTGAGCTCATGTCTGCCTCCTGCCGGGGTCGATGCCCGGGCGCTGTTTAACGTTATATCTACTCCGAATTAAGATTTAAGCGGATTGGAGTGGTGCGGTCAACTTTTGTTTTATAAGTAAACAAAGGCTGTTTTCTGGGCGGGTGGGATCAGGCGTGGGGCTGGGGCGTGGCGTGGGTGGGGGTTTGGCCGATCTGGGCGAGGAGTTCGAGGAACCAGGGGGTGTGGGTGTTGAAGGGTTTGCCGCCTTTGATGCGTGGGAACTCGATGGCGCGGAGGATGCCGCCGCGGTCCTCGTCGTGGCCGATGACGCCGCTTTCGCCGCGGAGGGCGCAATCGACGGCGAGGTCGACGCAGCTCTTGATGATGCGAAGGTCCTCGATATTGGCGGGGGCGGACCGGGAGAAGTAGCCGGATTTCTGGACGAGGGTCTTCTCGGCCTTGATCATGGCGGCGAACTGCTTGGCGAACCAGGCGCCCGGGTTGATGGCGTCGAGTTTGACATGGCCGAAGGCGTCGCGGGGGACATCCTCGCCCTTGGACTCCATCTCCTTGACGATGCTTTCGACGCCGGCGCCCTCGCTGAGGAAGATGTTGACGCAGTCGAGGCGATCCATGATGTCCTTGAGGCGTTTTGCCTCGGCGGCGATATCGATGTGGAGTTCCGGGATGAAGACGGCGTGGACGTCCTTGGCCTGTTCGACGATGCCGATCTCGGGCAGGAAGTCGCGTCGGCCGAGACGCTTGTGGTACTCGCGGGCGGTGGCGGCGGTGAGCCAGCCGCAGTTGCGTCCCATGACCTCGTGGACGATGAGCATGCGGGGGTTGGCGTCATGTTCGGCGACGACATTCTCGAAGAAGATGGCGCCCTGTTCGGCGGCGGTCCATGCGCCGAGGCTCTGTTTGATGGGGAAGACGTCGTTGTCGATGGTCTTTGGCAGGCCGACGACGGTGAGGCTGTAGCCATTTTGGGCGAGGTGTGCGGCGAGGTCGGCGGCGGTCGTATTGGTGTCGTCGCCGCCGATGGTGTGGAGGACGTGGACGCCGTCGCGGGTGAGCTGTCTGGCGGCGACCTCGAGGGGGCTCTCGCCCTCTTTGACGAGGCCGCGCTTGAGGCAGTCCTTGACGTTGGTCAGTTTGACGCGGCTATTCCCGATGGGGCTGCCGCCGTAGCGATAGGCGACGCGGATATTCTCGCGGATGTGGGGCGTGACGGAGATGCTGTCGCCCTGGAGGAGCCCCTTGTAGCCGTTGCGATAGCAGAGGATCTCGACTTCGGGGTCCATCTCCGAGTAGCGCTCGATGAGGGCGGCGACGGAAGCGGAGAGGCAGGGGGCCAAGCCGCCCGCGGTGAGGATACCAACCTTCTTGACGTTCATGAGGTTCCACTTGTTAGAGGCGGTGCGGTGAACAGGCAATCTAATTCACGGTTGGGGCGGGTGGCGTGACTTGTGCGGGGAAGACGCTCGCGCGGGCAAATCGCATATCGTAAGAAGCTCATGAAGAGCGAGTTGGGCATCAAGTGATGGTGGTTCGGATTGTGCTTGGATCACGGCTTTGAATTGGGCAGCGAGTTTGGATTTGCCCTGCGCAGCCTGTTCTCATGACGTGGTTTTCCCGCTGGCGCGAAGATTGCCGCATCGCTTCCCGTAGCCGAACGCGCGAGCGTTTGGGCGCCAAAGCCTCACGGCTTCGGCTACATCATCGACCCCGGATGCCGCCGTCAGGTGGGCGGCCGGATAGCCCGGGAGGAGGACGAGCGGATGCGGATGGCGACGGGGAGGCACGTGGCGGGCGATTGAGCGGCGGGATCGCGTCGGCCGATCAGGTCGATGGCCACCGCGACGGCCGCGCGGCCCATTTCGCGGTAGGGGACGTGGGCGGTGGTCAGGGGGACCGCGGAGACGCTTGCGTAGACGTTGTCGCCGAACCCGGTGATGGCGACATCGTCCGGCACGCGGAGATTGGCCGCGTAGAGCATGTTGAAGAGGTGCAGCGCGGTGAAATCATCCGAGCAGACAAACGCATCGGGGAGCATTTGGCGTTCGGCGTCGGAGAGGGGCTGCCGGGCCCAGAGGGATGCCGGGAGCGCATCGGAGCCGATATCGATGACGCGGGGGGGCAAGCCATCCGCATGCATGGCGGCCTCGTAGCCGGCCCTTCGGGCGAGGGTGGTGTCATCGGGCGCCTCGGCGGGCGCGTGCAGGAAGGCGATATTCCGGAAGCCGGATTCGATGAGATGGCGGGTGATGTCGCGGGATCCGCCACGATTATCCGGGTAGACGGCGTTGGTGGGTCTCTGGGTGTTGACGCGGACGATGGGGATGTTGAGCGAGCCGAGCAGTTGTTCGAGGTCGTGGTCATCGGGGCCGGAGGGGGCCACGATGGCGGCATCGAGTTGCACCTCGCGGAGCGCCTTGGGGACGCGCTGCGTGTCGGTGGTTCCGCCGAACATGCGGACGAAGGTGACCTGATAGCCATTCTCTTCGGCGGCGTCGAAGACGCCTGAGCTAATGAGGTACAGGAAGTGAGAATTCGGGGGTGGGCTGACCTCGATGAAGCCGATGTTCTGGTGTGTCTGGCGGCGGAGGGCGCGTGCCCCGGCATGGGGCCGGTAATTCCATCGGGCGGCGAGGGCGCGGACGCGCTCGCGGGTTTCGGCGCTGACGCGGACGGTGCCCTCGTAGTCGTTGAGGGCCTGTGACACGGCCTGCGGGCTGAGATCGAGCGCCCTGGCAAGGACCTTGATGGTGACGTTCTTGGGCTTTCGCATGGCTTTTCCCCCCGGCAACCGGGTGCGCGGCAAGGACTATCGCGCCCGGATCGCGGGCGGTCAAGTTCATCGGCTCGAGCGGGTGCGGCGAGGGCGGGACCCGCACTGCGCCCGCTGGCGGAGCCAGTGGTCGATGAGAACGAGCCACGTCATGGCCTCGACGATGGGCACGGCGCGCGGCAGCACACATGGGTCGTGGCGTCCGCGGGCGCGGAGGATGGCGGCGTGGCCGCGGGTGGTGACGGTCTTCTGCGGTTTGGCGATGGTCGCGGTGGGTTTGAAGGCGATGCGGAATAGGACGGGTTCTCCGTTGGTGATGCCGCCCTGGGTGCCGCCGGATCGATTTGATGCGGTGTGGACCTTGCCCGCGCGCATCACGAACGGGTCGTTGTGTTCCGAACCCCGCATGCGGGTGCCCTCGAACCCCGAACCGATCTCGAACCCCTTGGTGGCCGGGAGGCTGAGCATGGCCTTGGCGAGGTCGGCCTCGAACCTGTCAAAGACGGGTTCCCCGAGTCCTGCGGGTGCGCCGCGGATGACGCACTCGACGATGCCGCCGAGCGAATCGCCGTCCGCCCGGGCGGATTCGATGAGGCGGATCATGCGGTTTGCGGCCTTCGGGTCCGGGCAGCGGACCGGCGTCCGCTCGACCTGCGGCGGGGTGACCTTGAGGGGGTCGACATCGACGGCTATCCGATGGACCTGGCCGACCCAGGCGATCACCTCGAGCCCGGGCGCGAGGTGCCCGAGAACCCGTTTGGCCACGGCCGCGGCGGCCACCCGCGCGATGGTCTCCCTGGCGGAGGAGCGGCCACCGCCCTCCCAGTTGCGGATACCGTACTTCGCCTGATAGGTGAAGTCGGCGTGCGAGGGCCGATACATCGTCTCCATCTCGCGGTAGGCGTCGGGGCGGGCGTCGGTGTTGGGAACCCAGATCAGGATGGGCGTCCCCAGGGTCTTTCCGCGGAACACGCCGGAGAGGATCTGGCAGGCGTCGGCCTCTTTTCGGGGGGTGACGATGCTGCTTTGGCCCGGGCGCCGGCGATCCAGATCGGGTTGGATGTCCTGTGGCGAGAGCGCGATGCGGGGCGGGCAACCATCGATCACGACGCCGACGCCGCCGCCGTGGGATTCGCCCCACGAGGTTATCCTGAAGATTTGTCCGAAACTGTTCCCGGGCATTGGCGCACATTACTTTGAAAGTGGTCCGCCACCAAGAAAACTCCTGAGGGCGGGCTGGCCTTTCTCGGGCGAAATGGCTAATGGAGATCTCCGTGGAAATGACGAAGGGAAGGCGGAGGGACGCCTCGGGTGCGCGCTGGGCGGTCGGGTTGTGGCTGGCGGTGGCGATCGCGTGCGGGTCGTCGCTGGGCGCGGGCGAGGTGTTGCACGAGAGATGGGAGGCGCTGTATCTGGCGGGGAAGAAGGTGGGGCACGGCCATATCGTGCACACCCGCGATGGGTCTGGCGCCCTGGCGATGTATCGCACGGAGGTGTCGCAGTCGTTCACCGTCGTGCGCAACGGGGATGCGGTGAATCTGGAGACGGTGTCGCGCTTCCTGGAGGAACCGAAGACGGGGAAGGTGATGCTGTTCGAGACCGAGCAGCGGCAGGGGGAGCCCGTGATGCAGATGTCGGGCCGGACCGAGGGGGACACGGTCCGCGTGACCGTGAATGGCAAGGAGATCAGTTTCCCGTACCCGCAGGGGGCGGTGGGACCCTACACGGCGGACCAGCGGATCCGGGAGAAGGGATTTGAGGCGGGGACGCTGTCGGAGGTCGAGGTCTTCAACGACCGGGATCCCCGCAAGGCGGCGCACTACCGCAACGAGGTGATCCGGCGGGAGGTGGTGGAAGTGGCCGGCAAGCCGGTCGAGGCGATCCGGTGCGACGTGCGGCACAGCCTGTTTCCCGACATGAACATCGTGACGTGGCTCGACGACGATGGCCACCCCCTGGTGGTCGAGAACCCGCTTGGTGCGATGGGGACGATGCGGGTGGTCACCTGCGACAAGGCGACGGCCATGAAGCCGAACGATCCGCCGGACCTGTTCGCGGCGAGCATGATCGTGCCGAGTCGCCCGCTGCGCCAAGTGCAACGATTGCGCCGGGCCACCTTTCAGATCACGTCCCAGAACGACGCCCCGGTGCGCGTGTATTCTGGTGAGGGCCAGGACGTGCATCCCTCGAGCACGAAGATCGCGCTGGTGACGGTTGCGGTGCCGGGCCTGATCGAGAAGGCGTCGCAGTTTCAATCCATCCCCGTGAGGGATTCGAGATGGGAACAGTATCTCAGGCCGACGACGTATCTGCAGTCGGACGATCCCAAGGTTGTCGCGCTCGCGGGCGAGATCGCGGGGGATGAGAAGAATCCGGTGTGGATCGCCAAGCGGCTGGAGCGGGTGATCTTCGAGAAGATGCGGCGCCGCAACCTGAGCAAGGCATTTTCGTCGGCCGCGGAGGTGGCGAAGTCGCTTGAGGGGGATTGCACCGAGCACGCGGTGCTTGCGGCTGCCGTGGCGAGGGCCATCGGTCTGCCATCGCGGGTGGTGACGGGGCTGGCGTATCTGGAGCCCGGGAGGGGGAGCGGGCTCTCGACCGCAGCGGACAAGGGGGCCTTTGGGTTCCACATGTGGGCGGAGGTCATGGTGGGGCCCGACGTCTGGTGGCCGGTGGATGCGGCCCTGGGGGGATTCACCGCGGCGCACATCGCGATCCAGAAGAGCGCCCTGGACCAGATCGAGCCGGCGCTGGAGCTGGGGTCGGAGATCCTGCTCATGGTCGGGGCGTTGCACATCGAAGTTGTGGCGACCGAGTACCTCTGACGGCCCTGCTCGGCCGGGCCGGGACCCGCGGTCGAGCTCGCACGTTCAGCTACGGGAGGCGATGGGCGACTTTCGAGTCAGCGCCGTCCCCGGCGCGCGGGGCGGCGCTTGCCTGCATATTTCACGCGCATGCGCGAAATATGCAGGCTCAAAGGAAAACCGCGCTCTGAAATACGGGTCCCCGATCGGTTTTCGGCACTGGAAACGCGGCCAACAGTTTGTGATTT
>JADLBR010000251.1 GCA_020847615.1 Verrucomicrobiia bacterium | reverse complement strand
GCCGCCGCCAGCGTCGCCGACTCGATCGCGTCGGCGGCGATGCGCACGTCGCGCGCCCCGTTCTTTTTCGCGATCTCGGCCATGGCCTCGGCCTCCTCCTCGACGACCGCGGGGTGCCCGTCGGTCTCCATGAGCAGGATCGCCTCGGCGTCCCGCGGCAGCCCGATCTTCGCGTAATCCTCCACGCAGTTGATCGTCACCGCATCCAGGAACTCCAGGGTGCAGGGGATGATCTTCGCCGCGATGATGGCCGAGATCGTCTCGGCCGCATCGGTCATCTTGCCGTACGTGGCCAGCAGGGTCCTCTTGGACTTCGGTTTCGGGATGAGCCGCAGCAGGACCTCCGTGATGATCCCCAGGGTGCCCTCCGATCCCACGAACAGGTCCTTGATCGTGTAACCCGCGACGTCCTTGACGCACTTGTTGCCCGTGTCCAGCACCGTGCCGTCGGCCAGCACCACCTTCAGGCCCATCACGTAATTGCGCGTGATGCCGTACTTCAGGCCCCGCAGGCCGCCCGAGTTGTAGGCCACGTTGCCGCCGATCGTGGAGATCTTCATCGACCCCGGATCCGGCGGATAGAACAGCCCCGCCTTGTCCGCCGCGTCGCTGATCGCCTGCGTCAGCGCGCCGCACTCCACCCGCATCGTCAGATTCCGCGCGTCCACCTCCAGGATCCGGTTCATCTTCACCGTGCACAGCACCACCGATCCCGCCGAGGGCACGCTCCCCCCGGAGAGCCCCGTCCCCGATCCCCGCGGCACCACCGCGAGCTTCCGCTCGTTCGCCAGCCGCAGCACCGCCGCCACATGCTCCGTGCTCTCCACCATGACCACGCAGAGCGGGCGCTCGCTCAGCATCGCGGTCCCGTCGTACGCGTAGACCGCCAGCTCCTCCTCCTTCGTCAGCACGTTCCCGTCGCCCACGATCCGCCTCAGTGCCTCTATCGCCATGATGAACCTTTCTTCTGAGAGGGCAGTTTATGCGTGAGGTCGATCAAAAAAGCAAGGGGGATCGACGGCCGATCTGGGAGCGTCACCGCGCGTCGGCGGGGCGCAGCTCGACGAAGAGAGCCTCCGACGGCGCCAGGTCCGCGACGAACTCCCCGGGCAAGGTCGCGCGGCGCCAGAGGGGCACGAAGTCCTTTCCCGCCGCGGGGCGGAGGATCTCGGCGTCGTAGAATTTTTCGCGCGGGGCATTTCTGGCATCGAGGGTGACGCGGAGCGGCTGGCGGGTCTCTGCGACATTGACGAAGAGGTGGCCGATCGCGCCGGATGGGGAACGCCACGAGCTGGTGAGGATGGCCGGCGTCGGCAGCTTCTCGGTGACCCACTTGTCGCCCCGCCGGACGCCGACGCCAATGTCCAGATCCGGCGCGGACAGCTCGAGGGGATGAAGCATCTCGCCCAGCATGAGGCAGTCACGGGCGCGCGATCGCAGGAGGCGGCAATGATTCCGGATGATGGCGATCTGATCGGGGTGGGCATCGTACATGTTCTGGTGCGACGACCAGATCGAGCCGCCGGGCGTTCGTCCGGCGATCATGTTCATCGCGTGGCAGCGGACATTCCAGCGGCTGTTCTCCTTGCCCAGGGAGGCGCTGTCGCCGCCGTAGCCGACGGCGTACTCGTGATAGAGATAGGAGAACAGGGGGATGCCGACGGCTCCGGGATGGCCCCGGTACCATCGCTTCTCGTAATACTCGCGCACGTGGAAACCATCGAGGTGCGGGATCAGTTGCTCGTGCGGTTCCTCGTGCAGCAGGATGAAGTCGGGCGAGCGCCGTTTCCCGCGCTCGCGCATCGCGTCGAGCAGGTCCCAGAACGCGAGGCTCTGGTAGAGGCCCGGCCCCGGTGGGTGCCCATGGGCGGCGGCGGCGCACGCATCGGCGGCGCCGGACGTGGTCTGGTCCATCTGAAGGACATCGACACCCGCCTCGCCCGACCGGTCGACCAGTTCGCAGAAGAACCGCCTCGTCTCCGGTGCCGAGGCGCAGAATTGATAGGAGTGGCGCCTCCAGTCGCCCGAGGGGTTCGATTCGTCCAGGACGTACTCCTTCGGCCCGCCGGTCTTCCCGTCGATGACATAGGAGGCCGCGTGCTGGCCCGCGGCAGGGATCTCCCCGCCATCGCGGCCCTCGTTGCGATACGTGTAATAGAGGCCCGACAGGAAGAAGAAGGGCCGGAAGCCCTCGCGCTTCATGTCGCCGATGACGCGCCCCGCGTTCTCGGCATCAAAGATCGGGAAGTAGTCCCCGGCCGTCCAGCGGCGGTGATTCTCCCAGCCCGCCAGCATCGCGACCACGGGGCCCTCGATCTTGTCCCGGAACGTCCGGAGGTGGTCCAGGAGCCTGGGGTAATAGGAGCCGGTGCAGGTGCGGCGCGCGTCGTAGGTGCGCACTTCGCACACGTGGACGTCGGGCCCCGCTTTCCACCACGCGGGGATGTCCGGGCGGTCGGCCAGCCTTCGCGCGCACCACGGCTGTTTCAGCGCCCAACGCTTGTACTGGTCGGCGGTGTCGCACCACGTCCCGGAGGTGACGCCGAGGGCCACGGGATACGGACTGCGCCAGGCTGCGCCCTCGGCGCCCCGGACATCGGAGGCCGGCACGACCTCGTGCCAGAGCCGGATCCCGCCAGACTGCTTCATCACCACCATGGACTTCGGATGCGCCGAAGGATCCATCCCCGCGAGATAAAGGCCCGCCGCGCGATCCTGGTAGGCGAGGAACTGGGCCGCGAGCTCTCCCGGGTACCGCAGGTTGACGCTCTGGCCGTCCCTCCAATTCGCCGACGGGTTCTCGATGAGGCTGCCGGACATCGCCGGGAGGACGAGGACGTCATCGGCACCATCGCCGATCGTCGGGACCGCGAGCACCTGGGGGCAGCGGAAGGCCGCGATGCGTCGACCGGAATCGTTCTCGATCCGCGCGGACCAGAGGGTCAGCGGCCCGTTCGTCTCGAGCGCCGCGGTGATCTCGACCGCGATCCCCGGAACCGGGAACTTTCCGCACCGGAGCGTGACGGCGCCGACCCCGCTGGTCGAAAAGCTCGACTCCCCCGCGCGGGCGCTCTCGATCGACTCCGTGCCGCCACCGTCTTTCTCGAGAGAAATCGAGAAAAGGCCCACGCCCTTCGGTGCCGCGACGATCTCCCGACCGCTCGGCTTGTGGACGAGCCGCCCGATGGCGGGCGCCGGTGCGCCGAGTATCTCCACCCGCAGAACGTCATTCTCCAACACCGCCACGTCCGCCGCACGGGCCGGCAACATGATCGCCCAGGCCGCCAGCGGGACGAAGAATCGTGATCTCATGCCCTTTTCTAGGGCGCGGATTCTGGCCAGCGCCACCCCAATCTATTGGCGACGTTCCCTTCGCGCGTGGGCGCGGCGATCAAGGCGCGCCGCCGCCCGCGACTAGGTCATACTGCACGTTGACCGCGATGAAGAATGACGAGGTCCACAACCGGCGCCACTCGTAGCGGGGCAGAAGGGCCACGATCGATTCCCGATGCCGGGCCACGATCTCCGGATTGCCGGAAAGCGCGATGACCCATGCGGCGAAAAGGGGTTCGCGCACCACGTCGTCCTCCCAGGGGCCGCGCGGGCTGCGGGCCGCCCACAGGGGAAGCTGGCTCCGGGCGAGGGCGATGGCCTCGTCGCAGGTCCGCTGCGGTTTCCACGCCCCGTTCAAGAAGCGCCAGTCCGGGTCGAACCGCAGCGCATTCGCGCGATCGTAGCGCCCGGCCCGGCCAAGGTGCGCGGACGCCCTGTCGGCGGAGGCGTCCAGGCCGCGCTGGAATGCCGCGCGCAGGGCCCCATCGGCCTCGAGTTCCACGAGGCCACGCAGCGCCGCCTGGCACATCGACGTCGTCCACACGTGGCTCTCGTCGGCGACCGGGGGACCAAAATCGAATCCCTCGGCACAGAGTTCCGCCCGCGTCCTGGCGGACTTGCCCACGGGCTCGAGGAGGAGGCGCCGGTACTCGCGCAACCAATGCGCGTCCCCATCCAGCTCGTGCAGCGCGCGGAGGACCAGCAACAGCCGCGAGGCGTCGCGCCCGGTGGGGCGATGGAATCCGCCGCGATAGCCGAACCCCTCGCGATCGCACGGGATCTGCCAGCCGTGACCCTCGATCGCCCGCGCCACGGCGCCCATCCGGGCCACGATCGCCCGCCGTTCATCCTCACCCGCGATCCCGCTGCGCGCGTAGCGCCAGAGGCCGTAAAACCACGGGAACGCCTGATCCTCGGAGCTCGCCGGATAATGGGCGCGACCGTCGGCCCCCAGGCCGCGCGCGATGAACCCGGGGGTCTGCCCGATTTCGGCCATCTTCATCAGGCCCGATGCGATGCGCCGCGCCTTGTCCGCCGCCTCGTCATCCCGACGGACCGCCCAGCGCCGGCACAGGCCATGCAGGTAAATGCCGCCGAAAAACGGGCCGTCCTCGATCGGGAGCGACCACGACATGCCGTTGGGCATGCACGCCCCGCACTCCTCCGGGGTCGGCAGGATCACCTCACTATCCAGGCCGGCGTAGTGAAGCAGCGCGTCGATGCGGCGATCCACGAACCTCCGCCAGATCTCCGCATGCGCCGCCTCCGCCGCGAGCCCCGCGGCATCGTCCGCCCGCGCGAGCGGGGCCATGCCCGCGAGCGCCGCGCCCATGCGGAGAGCCGCCCGGCGCGAGATCGGCCGCGCCGCCTCGCCCGCGGTGCCCATCACTCCCCGGCTCATTCCCCGCCGTCGATCCGCAGTCGGAAGACGAAGGGGCTGTCGGCGCCGCCGAGGACCACGGTGTTGTCCCCCGCCCGCAGGGGCGCGCTGAGCGATTCGCAGCGCAGGCCGATGGGGCGCCCGTTGACGAGGGTGCCGAGGGTGCTGCCGCGGTCGCGGACGTAGAAGCGGTCGCCCTCGCGGTCGATCGCGCAGTGGTTGCGCGAGACGCGATACGGCTCTTCGTCGCGCACGAAGAAATCATTCTGGACGAGGACATCTGCGCCGCCCGACGACATCCGGCCGATCCGGAAGGGGAACTTGTCCACGCGCAGTTCCTGCGCCGAGGATCGCTCGCGGGCCGCGTCGGTCTCCGCCGAGAGGAGCACGCGCGTGCTGGGCAGGACCCGCACCGTGGCATCGGCGGGCGCCGGATCCACGTGCAGCCGCTCCGTCGTCATCTCGCCGGTGGCCGCGCGGCGGCGCATCTCCATGCGGAGCATGTTGTTGGTCGTCCTGAGCCGCTCGAAGAACGAGGCCAGGTAGGGCACCAGCCTCGCGGGATCCTTTAGGATCGCCCGGTTGAAATCCGCGGGCGTCATGACCTCGGCGTGGACATCCTCGGCGGCCGTGGCGGTGGCGGAGCGCGCCTTGTCCTCGATCATGGCCATCTCGCCGAAGATGTCCCCGTGGCCGAGCCGTGCCAAGAGGATGCGCTTGCCGCCCGTGCCGATGCTGATCTCGACCCTGCCCGAGAGGATCCGATAGGCCTCCCGGGAGTCATCGCCCTCGCGGAAGATCACCTGGCCGGCCGGATAGGTTTCGGTTCGCATGGTCAGAGCATGCAGGGTTCTGGCGGGGATCTCAACCCGGCACCAGCGGCAGCGGCACGGACCTGCCCGTGACGATGCTCCGCGAGACGGCCTCCGTGAACTCCATGTACTGCACCCCGTCGTAGAACGTCGTCCGGCTGACGCGCTCCTGGCCGCGGATCGCCCGCACGAATTCCTCCTCGACCCGCCACCCGATGCTCTCCTCGGCCGGTATCTTCACCTCGCGCCAGTCCTTGCCGCCCTTTTTCGCGGCCATGAGCTTGCCATCGATGAAGCGGAGCGCGGCGTCGCTCCCGTACAGGGTGGCCGAGGGGGGTCCGGCAAAGGGCGTGACCGCCGACATCCTGAAATGCGCCTGCGCGCCGCAGGCCATGTCGGCCACGGCGTCCAGGTGCTCCGGGATCCGCACCGCGCGCATCAGCCCCGCCGCGTCGCGGCGCATCCTCACGAACGTCTTGCCCATCGCCGCCACGCGCGACGCGGGCCCCACCCAGCGCATGACCGCCTCGTACCAGATCCCGAGCTGGAGGACGTTGCAGCCGCTCAGCTCGTGATCCTGCCGCCAGATCAGCGGCGCCTCGCGGTCCAGGAAGCCGCCGCCGGCCTGCACGTCGACCACGAGCAACTCGCCCAAAAATCCCTCGGCGATCAGCCGCTGGATCGTGCGGTCGGCGTGCAGCGTGAAGGGCGACGGCACGACCTGCGCGACCAGGTCGGGGTTGTCCTGCGACGTCTCAAACATCGCGTGGGCCTCGGAGGCGTTCATCGCCATGCGCGCCTCGGTCAGGACATGCTTTCCGGCCGCAAGCGCCGCGATCGTCGCGG
>JADLBR010000250.1 GCA_020847615.1 Verrucomicrobiia bacterium | reverse complement strand
CGATGGGGGAGGGCGACATGGATTACGGCGCCATCGGCCAGGCGCTCAGGCGCGTCGGCTTCTCCGGCGACGCGGTCATCGAGTTGGCCCACGAGCGGGACTTTGTGCCGACGCGCCCACTCCGCGAGAGTTTCCGGATGAGCCGGGAGTTCGTGCGCCGCGCGATGGGGTTCTGACCTCAAGCTTCTAAGTTCCGTGCGCGGCGATGCGCGCCAAAAGGAAGACGGGATCGACAGGTTATGCGAATGCTGCCGGAAGGTAGCGCTGCGAACATTCCCGTGGTCTGGGGTTGCCCAAAACGTGGGTGATCGGCGGCCAAACGCTCACGCGTTCGGCTACGGGAAGCGCCGTGTCAAATTTCAGGTCAGCGCGCCTCGGCGCGATGGTCCTTGGCGATGAGCATGTAGAGGGAGGGGACGACGAAGAGGGTGAACACCGTGCCGATGGCCATGCCGCCGACGAGGACGAGGCCGATCGAGTTGCGGGCCTCGGCGCCGGCGCCCGTGACGAGGGTGAGGGGCAGGTGCCCGAAGACCGTGGCGACCGATGTCATGAGCACGGGCCGCAGCCGGGTGGCGGCCGCGCCGCGGACCGCTTCGAGCTTGGTCTTGCCGAGGCGCTGGAGTTCGTTGGCGAACTCGACGATCAGGATGCCGTTCTTGGCGATGAGGCCGACGAGGGTCACCAGGCCGACCTGGGAGTAGATGTTGAGCGTGGTGGTCCAGCCGCTGGTCCAGAACGGGAGGTTGGGGTCAGGCAGCTTGAGGAAGGTGAACAGCAGGGCGCCGAACATGGCGAGGGGCACGGAACCCAGCAGGATGATGAAGGGGTCGCGGAAGCTGTTGAACTGCGCGGCTAGGACCAGGAAGATCAGCACGAGCGCGAGGCCAAGGGCGGGGAGGAATCGGCCCTCCTCGGTGCGGAGCTGGCGCGATTCGCCCGTGTAGTCGATGCCATAGCCGTCCGGCAGAATCTTCGCCGCCTCTTTCTCGAGGAATCCGAGCGCCTCGTCCAGCGGGCGGATGGCCACCCCGCTGATCTTGACGGCGTTGAGCTGCTGGAAGCGGTTGAGCGCGCGGGGCTGGGTCGTGTTCGTGAGGGTGGCGACCGTGGCCAGGGGGATGAGCCGCCCGCCCGAGCCCGTGATGTAGATGTCCTGGATCTGCCCGGGCTCGAGGCGGCTGACGCGCTTGATCTGGGGGATGACCTTGTAGCTGCGGCCATCGATGTTGAACCAGTTCACGTAGTTGCCGCCGGTCATCGCGGCGATGTCGGCCCCGACGAGGCCGAGGTCCAGGCCGAGGGAGGCGACCTTGTCCCGGTCTAGGACAATCTCGGCCTGCGGCTGGTCGATCTTGGTGTCGATGATGGGCGGGAAGGCGAACATGCCGCTGGCGGTGGCGGCCTGCTGGATCTGTTTGGCGAATTCCAGGATCCGGGGCGCCTCGGCGGTGGAGGTGATGACGAACTCGACGGGGAACTGCCCGCCCCCGGGCAGCGCGGGAGGCGTCACGGGCAGGATGCGGATTCCCGGGATCTCGTGGAGCTTGGCCTGGACCTCGGGCAGGATCTCGAAAACGGTCCTCGTGCGCTCCCCCCACGGCTTGGTCGCCATCCCCCCGAACCCCGAACTCGGTTGCGTGAGCTGGAACGTGTGTTCGGTCTCCGGGATGCTGAGGAATATCTGGCTGGCTGCATCGGCGTAGACGATGGTCTGGTCGATGGTGGCGTTGGCGGGCGCCTCGATGATGCCGAAGATCACGCCCTGGTCCTCGAGCGGCGCCAGTTCGGCGGGGGACATCTTGAACATCGGGAAACAGAGCAGGCCGAGGCCGAGCCAGACGGTGTAGACGGCGGGACGCGCCGCGAGCGTGGCATCGAGCACGCGCCCGTAGAACGCCTTCAGTCGGTCGAAGTCGCGATTGATGCGCCCGGTGAAACCCCTGTCCTCCCGCTCCGGGTTCAGCAGCGCGGAGGACATGACGGGCGACAGGGTGACGGCGACGACCCCGGAGATCGTGACGGCGCCGGCGAGCGTGAAGGCGAACTCGCGGAACAGGGAGCCGGTGAGGCCGCCCTGGAGGCCGATGGGGGCGTAGACCGCCGCCAGCGTCGTCGTCATGGCGATGATCGGTCCCACGAGCTCCCGGGCGCCGAGCAGGGCGGCCTGCATGGGCTTCTGGCCCTCCCGGAGGTGGCGCTCGACGTTCTCCACGACCACGATGGCGTCGTCCACCACGAGCCCGACGGAGAGCACGATGGCCAGGAGGGTGAGGAGATTGATGGTGAATCCGAAGATCTCGATCAGGAAGACGCCGCCGATGAGCGACACGGGGATGGCGACGATGGGGACGAGGGCGGATCGCAGCGAGCCGAGGAAGAGGAATATGACGATTGCGACGATCAGCAGCGTCTCGCTGAGGGTCTTGATGACCTCGCGGATGGCGTCGTTGATGTACTTGGTGGCGTCGTAGGCGACCCCGGCCGTCATGCCCGCCGGCAGCTCCCGCCGGATGAGTTCCATCTCCGCGCGGACCCGCCGTATGACGTCGATGGTGTTGGCGTTGGGCAGCGCCCAGATGCCCATGAAGACGGCCCGCTGGCCCGAGAACCGGACCTCGGAATCGTAGTTCTCGGCCCCGAGGACGACGTCGGCGACGTCCTCCAGCCGGACGATGGCGCCGCCGCTCTCGCGGATGACGAGCTGCTTGAACTCCTCGACGGAGCGGAGGTCGGTGTTGGCGGTGAGGTTGACGGAAATGAGCGCACCCTTGGTCTGGCCGACGGCCGCGAGGTAGTTGTTGGCGGCGAGCGCGGCGCGCACCCGCGCGGGGCTGATGTTGAGCGCGGCGAGCCGATCCGGCTTGAGCCAGACGCGCATGGCGAAAGTCCGGCCGCCGAGGATCTCGGCGCGCTGCACGCCCTCCACGGCCGTCAGGCGCGGCTGGACCACGCGGACCAGGTAGTCGGTCACCTCGTTCTCCTCGAGGATGTCGGATGTGAAGCTCAGGTAGGCGGAGGCGAACTGCGAGTCGGCGGACTCGATGTTGATGACGGGCACCTCGGATTCGGGCGGGAGGTCGCCGCGCACCTGATCGACCTTCGAGCTGATCTCCGCGAGCGCCTTGGTGGAGTCATAGTTGAGGCGGAGGCGGACCCGTATGGTCGAGAGGCCGAGGGCGCTCTCGGACTCGATATAGTCGATGCCGTCGGCCGCGGCGATCGCCCGCTCCAGCGGGGTGGTGATGAAGCCGCGCACGAGATCCGCGCTCGCGCCGACGTAGACGGTGGTGACGGTGACGGTCGCGTTCTCGCTGCGCGGGTACTGGCGGACGTTGAGGCTGCTGATGGCCTGGAGCCCCGCCACCACGATGACGACGTTGACCACGATCGCGAGGACCGGGCGGCGTATGAAGATGTCTGTGAATGAGGCCTGCATGCCGATGTGTGTGTCCGCGCGCCGGCGATCAGGTGTCGTCCGGTCTGGGCCTCAGGTGGGTCTCCGGGGAGATCGCGTTGTTCACGGTGACCGGCATGCCGCCCCGAAGCTTGAAGGCCCCCGCCGAGACAACCTCCTCGCCCTCTTTGAGGCCCTGGCTCACGGCGATGTAGTCGCCCATGCTGGGCCCGAGGCGCACGAACCGCTGCCGCGCCACCCTGCCGCCGCCATCGGCCTGCTCCAGGACGAACACCGAGTTGCCGTAAGGGGCGTAGAGCACCGAGGTCGCGGGGATCGTCAGCAGATCCTCTTTGCCGGCGAGCAGGACCGCGACACGCACGAACATCCCGGGCCGCAGGACGCCGTCGGGATTGGGCACCGTGGCCTGCAGCCGGATGTTGCGCGTCGCCGCCTCCACCTCGGCGTTGATCGCGCTCAGCGTGCCCCCGAATTCTTTGCCGGGGCAAGAGTCCGTTTCCACCCTGACCCTGAGGCCCGTCGCCAGCTCGGCCAGCCGCTGCTGTGGCATGAAGAAATCCGCGTAGATCGGGTCCATCGATTGCAGCGTGACGATCGGATTGCCCGCGTCCACGAACTGTCCGACGTTCACCTGCCGGATGCCCGCCCGGCCCGCGAAGGGCGCCCGCAGGGTCTTCTTGGCGATCGTGGCCCGCAGGGCCTCGACCGAGGCCAGCGCCTGTTTGTGCCGCGACTCGACGGCGTCCCACTCGCTCCTGGCGATCGTCTTGTCGTCCCGCAATTTTCGCGCCCTGTCCAGCTCCAGCAGCGCCAGTTCCGCCTGAGCTTCCGCGGATCGCAGCTGCGCCTCCTCCAGCTCCGTGTCGAGCTGGACCAGCAGATCGCCCGCGCGGACGGTCGCGCCGTTCTCGAAAGCGATCTGCCGGACGACCCCAGATAGCTCCGCGCTGATCATCACTCCTTGCACCGGACTCAGCGAGCCCACGGCCTTGAGCTCCGGCTGCCACGCGCGCCGCTCCACCTTCGCCGTCGAGACCGACTCCGGGGGTGGCACCATCTGCTCCCCTTGCGCGATCATCGCCCCGATCTGCAAGGCCTTGATCCCGCCCAACACCCCTGCGGCGAGTACCAGCCCGCCAATCGCCCACACGATACCCCGTTTCACTCCCGATCCCTCATGTTCTTTCATTTACTAAACGTTCGCGTACATTAAATTCTTATTGCAATAGGTTGCACTTGTCAATAGCCTTACCACATGGATGATGCCACGGTCGCTGGGGTGGTGCCGAGGCGGTCGGCGGGACGGCCACCGGACGAGGAGAAAACCCGTGAGATTTTGGAGGCCGGGAGACGGCAGTTCATCACCCGCGGGTTCGAGGCGACGACGATCGAATCGGTCGCCGAGGAGGCTGGAGTTTCAAAAGTAACTGTCTATAAGCGATTTACATCAAAGACAGGATTATTCGCGGCGATCATACGGGAACTGGTAGGACGGATGGGCGATGCGGTGGCCAGGATGCCGGGGGCATCGGGCGCGCTGAGGGAGCGGCTGATCGTGTGCGGGTTCTCGTTGATGAAGTCGGTGGTCTGTCGGGAGATCATTGCGGTGGATCGATTGGTGGCGCAGGAGTCGGAGCGGCATCAGGAATTGGCGGAAGCGCTATTCGAGGCGGGCCCCAGGCTGGCGCTGCAGCAGTTGGCGGCGACCCTGCGGGAGGGCCCGGGGCAGTGCGATCTGGACCTGAGCGATCCGGTGGCCGTCGCGCAGGATCTATTGTCGCTGTGGTTTGGCTTTGAGTGGGAGGCGATCCGGTTGAATGTCCGGGAGATTCCGGACGAAGAGTGGCTGCGGCAACACGTCGAGCGGTGCGTGGACCGGATCCTGCTCGCGTATCGGGAGTAGCGACGGGGTGAGGGGCTGGAACCGGATCCCGCTCGACGCCGGGGTGCCGCGAGGGCAGCCTATTCCTTAGCCATGCGGGAAGCAGTTTTCGGGCAGTTGCTCGACTCGGTCCCTGACGGCGTATTCGCGGTGGACCTCCAGTGGCGGATCACGTCCTTCAACCGGGCCGCGGAGCTGATCACGGGCGTCCGCCGGGAGGATGCCATGGGCCGTCGCTGCTGCGATGTGTTTCGAGCGTCCATCTGCGAGAGCGCGTGCGCGCTGAAGCACACGCTGGCGACGCACCAGCCGCTGCTCAACAAAGTCGTCTACATCGTCAGCGCGAAGGGGGAACGGATACCGATCAGCATCTCGACGGCGATGCTCAAGGACGGGCGGGGAAGGATCATCGGGGGGGTCGAGAGTTTTCGGGATCTGAGGGTGGTGGCGGAGCTGGGGAGGAGGGCGCGCGAGCAGGATTCCTTCTCGAACATCATCGGCCGCAGCGCCCCGATGCGCGAGCTGTTCGATCTGGTGCCGGTGCTGGCGGCCAGCGATAGCACGGTGCTTATCCAGGGCGCGAGCGGGACCGGCAAAGAGCTGGTCGCGCGCGCGATCCACGAGCACTCGCGGCGCCGGCCCAAGCGTTTCGTGGCCATCAACTGCGGCGCGCTTCCGGACGCGCTTCTGGAATCCGAGCTTTTCGGGTACAGGGCCGGGGCCTTCACCGATGCGAAGAGGGACAAGCCGGGCCGTTTCGCGCTCGCGGAGGGCGGCACGATCTTGCTCGATGAGATCGGTGATATTTCGGCCGCCATGCAGGCGCGCCTGTTGCGGGTTTTGCAGGAGCGGGTCTACGAGCCCCTCGGGTCCGTCGAGCCGGTGAGGGCCGACGTGCGCGTCATCGCGGCGACGGCAAAGGACCTGCGCGCGCTCGTGCGGGACGGCCAGTTCCGCGAGGACCTCTTCTACCGCATCCACGTGGTGCGCCTGGAGCTGCCCGCCTTGCGCGAGCGGCGCGAGGATATCCCGCTGCTGGTCGACCATTTCATCGCGCGGTTCAACCGCCTGCAGGCGCGGGATATCGCGGGCGTTTCGGAGGATGTGCTGGCGCGGCTGATGGAACACGACTTTCCCGGCAACGTGCGCGAATTGGAGAATGCGATCGAGCACGCCTTCGTCCTGTGCCGGGGGGGATTGATCGAGGGGGGCCATCTGCCGCCGCACCTGAGGTCCGGGGGGGTCGGCGGAGCCATGCGCCTGCCGCGGGATCTCACCCTCGGGGCGATGGAGAAGCTGCTCATCCGCGATGCGCTCCAGCGCCACGGCGGCAACCGCGCCGCCGCGGCTCGGGCATTGGGCATCAACGCGAGCACGCTCTTCCGCAAGATCAGGGCGCTGAAGATCCAAAAGCCGGACAAGGCCAAGACCGTCGGGCGAGGCTAAATGCCACGGTGGTGGGTGGTGACCGTGGCAGAATGCAAGCGGGCGGCTTGACTAGAAAATTCCCGTGGCCGAACGCGCGAGCGTTTGGCCGCCCAACCAGCGCCCGCGCACCAGACGCTTGCGCGTTCGGCTACAAGATCTCGGGGCGTGTCTGGCACGGCAATTGCTCCCCGGCTCCCATGACCGTGGCCATGCCCATCTGGCAGGAGAGGATCTCGCCGGTATTTGACACCGCCTCCAGGCTTCTGGTGGTGCGCCACGGCCGCGCGCGGGAGCAGGATCGCAGGGAGTTGGCCCTGGGGGCGCTGGAGCCAGAGGCGCTGGCGCGCAGCGTGGTGGATCTGGGCGTGGACGTGCTGCTGTGCGGCGGGATATCCGAGCCCCTGCGGCGCGCGCTGGAGCGGGGCGGCGTGCGCGTCGAGGGAGACCTGTGCGGTCCGGCCGAGGCGCTGCTTCGCGCGTTTCGGGCCGGACGGTGGCGCCATCCGGAGTTCCAGATGCCCGGGTGCCGGGGGCGAAAGGAGCGCCGCGTTTCGCGACGGCCCGGAACGGGGGCACGCGCGGCGTCGCCGCACCGCCCGGGAAGGGTCCCGTCATGAGCGGGGGCGGTCCGTTGCCCGAGGATGGGGGCGTGCCGGCCACGGCGCGCCTGAAGGCGATCCGTCGCCGCGCGCACCCCAGGTGCGTCGTGTGCAGCCCGGCCAATCCGATGGGTCTGGGCCAGGAGTTTTCGCTGCGGGCCGACGGGGGCGTCGAGGGCACGTTTGCCGCCCGCGATGTGTTCGAGGGATATTCTGGGTTGCTCCACGGCGGTGTCACCGCCGCACTGCTGGATGGGGCGATGACAAACTGTCTGTTTGCCCGCGGCGTGGAGGCCCTCACGGCCGAGTTGACGGTGCGGTACCGGGGGCCGATCGCCCTGTTGGGGGAGATCGCGGTGCGCGCGTGGCTCACCGCGTCGCGTGGGAGGCTGCGGCTCCTTCGCGCCGAACTGCGTCAGGGTGACCGGCTGAAGGCCACGGCGGTTGGAAAATTCGTGGAGAGCCATGGGTGATTCGATCTCGGTCACGGTGCTGGTGGAGAATACCGCGCAGGGGCGCGGCCTGATGGGGGAGCACGGGCTGTCGTTCCACGTCCAGGCCGGCGGGGCGAGCGCGATTTTCGATACCGGCCAGAGCGGGCTGGTCGCCCGGAACGCGGCGGCCCTCGGCGTGGATCTGGCGGCCGTGGCGGCCGTGGCCCTCAGCCACGGGCACTATGACCACACGGGAGGTCTTCGGGCGGTGTGGGAGCTGGCGCCAGGCGCCCGCCTGTTTGTGCATCCCGCGGCCCTGGCGCCGCATTTCTCCCGGGGTTCGGACGGGACGGCCCGGGAGGTGGGGACGGATCCCCTGACCCTTCAGGCGATCCGCAGTCGCTCGTGCGGCGTGGTCGAGGCGCGGTGTGTCACGGAGGTTCTGCCGGGCGTGTTCCTCACCGGCGAGATCCCGAGGGTGACGGGTTACGAGGATGTCGGTGGGCCCTTCTTCTTGGACGATGCCGGGACGCGGCGCGACCCGATCATCGATGACCAGGCCATGTTCTTCGACACGTCCGAGGGGGTCGTGGTCCTTCTCGGTTGCGCGCACGCCGGCGTGGTCAACACGCTCCGGCACATTCGCCAGCTGAGCGGCGACCGGCCCATCGGCGCCGTGCTCGGGGGGATGCATCTTCTCGTCGCCAGCCCTGAGCGGATGGGCCGCACGGTGGATGCGCTGCGGGCCCTCGGCGTGAGGCGGCTTTGCCCCGCCCATTGCACGGGCGCCGCCGCGACCGCGCGCCTGTGGCACGAGTTCCCCGGGGCGTGCGGCACCTGTTCGGTGGGGAGCCGCTTCGTCTTCGGAGGCCCCTCGGCCCATAGGTCTTTATGAGAATCGCCATTCCCATTGAGAGTGGTTGCCTGCACGGGCATTTCGGCGGCTGCCGCCAGTTTGCGCTCGTTGAAGTGGACGCCCACAGGAGGGTGCCCCTCCGGACGGAGGTGGTGGCCGCGCCGGAGCATCGTCCCGGGCTGTTTCCCGTGTGGCTTCGGGAGCGCGGCGTCCACGTCGTCATCGCCGGCGGGATCGGGAAGCGGGCCCTCGCCAGCTTTGCCATGAACGGAATCATCGTGCGGGCGGGTGAGCCGGGCGCCACGGTCGCGGAACTCGTTGACGCCTATCTGGGGGGGCGGCTGACGACCGCGCCGGAGGGCTGCGAGCACCACGGGCACCACCACGACCACGGTGAGGCCTGCCAATAGGGTTGCCCAATGACAAGGGACGACGAGGTCGAGGGGATCTTGGGGGACGCTTCCGGCGGGAGGGCCATCACGAGATCGGAGGCGGGAGAACCCGATGGGCAGGGGACCCCGCCCCACCGGGCCGCCCGCTGTCGGGTGGCCGAATGGTCCTGGGTTGAGTTGGGAGTCGAATGGTTGGAGGGCGTGGCCCTCGCGAACCGAGAGGAATTTTTTTCCTTCACCGAGGGGAGGATCGTTACGCTTGACTACTGAGCGCGTCGGCGGGAAAGGGGCTTGCTCGACGGGGCGCCGCCGCCCATATCAGCACTCATGCGCGTGGGTGCTCTGCCGGGTGTCTTGGTCCTCGTGAGCATGTCGCTGGCGGAGGGGCCGGGGGCACCCGAGGCCGTGACGGGCGGCGCCGCCGGGCCAATGGGAGGCGGAGACACCATGGGTGAGGAGGTCGTTCTGCGCCCGATCGGGATCATTCACTCGCCCTACAAGGAGACGAAAGGCACCCCGATCCAGGGTGTGTTCGGCGAGACGACGGAGGCCTGGGTGGAGGTCCATGCGAAGTACGTCGATGGCTTCCGGGATCTCGACGGGTTCAGCCACGCGATCCTGCTCTACCACTTCCACGGGTCGGACAAAGAAGAGATCGTGGGCAGCCCGTACCTTGAGAAGGAGCCGCACGGCGTCTTCGCCACGCGGAGCCCGCATCGCCCCAACCACCTCGGGCTCTCGGTGGTCCGGATCCAGCGGATCGAGGGCGCCCGCATGTACTTCACGGAAGTGGACATGCTGGACGGCACGCCGGTGCTGGACATCAAGCCCTATGTCAGGCAGTTCGACTGTCGCACGAATGCGGTGAGCGGGTGGATCGAGAAACACTTCCAGGACGGACCGCGTCCCGAGGGCAAGGCCGACCGATGACGGGCCCCTTGCCGCGGGCGGTCGCGTCGCCCGCTATGACGCGATGATCCGGTCCATGCGCTCGGCGAGGAACTTCAGGCGCTCCGCGTCCCCGCCCGGGACCTCCGCGATGATCCAGCCGCTGTAGCGGATCTCGTCCAGGGCCTTCATGACCGCGGGCCAATCGCAGTCGCCCTCGAGCAACTCGGCCTGGAATCCCTT
>JADLBR010000249.1 GCA_020847615.1 Verrucomicrobiia bacterium | reverse complement strand
GGGGGCGGGGATTCAATGTTCCCATGCGGGGCCATCTCCCTCACTCATTGGCTCCCGAAGCACGCGACGGAGCCGTCCTCAAGGGCGAGGAGGAGGTTGCCGCGTGCGGCCGCGATGCCGTTAAAGACGGGGGGCGAGGGCAATGCGCGCTCGGCGGCGCGCTTGCCCGTTGACGCATCGATGGAATAGAGGAGCCCTCCCTTGCGGCCCTCGAAGGCGCCGAGCGGATCCTTGGGGTCTATGACATCGGGGGGGCCGGCGACGAAGAGCGTGTCCTTGGCCAGCGCCATGGCGCGGACGCGCACGGGGACGCGTTCCATCCAGGGTCCCTTCTTGCCCTTGGTGTCCGTCCCGAACAGGAGGTAACCCTTTTGACCCGGGGTGAAGTAGACGGTGGGGTCGAGTCCCTTGAGGCTATCGAACATCCGGACGTAATAGACCTGATGGTTGTCGTGGGCGATCAGCCTCCCATAGTTGCCGGTCCCGGCGAAGGACCACGGTGTCCGCTTGAAATAGGTGTCATCGAGGAAACCGGACCGGGCCTGCATCTCTGGCTTTCCGGATACCTTCTTGAGTTCCGCGTCGAACGCCTGCGAGCGCATGAAAATGTGATCCCCCTCGCACGCCATGACGTCGGTGAGGTGGCCACTGGGCAGCCCGAAGTTCGCCTGGTAGTCGCCCGACTCGAAATCGGGTCCCGCGAGGGTCGCGCGGTGCCTGATCGCGCCGGTGGCGGCATCGAGCGCATACAGGCGAATCCCGCCATCGAGGTGCGAGGAGCGGCCCGCCGAGAAATAGGCGACGCCGTCGCGGACCAGCACGCTGCCGTGGACGGGCCACGCGGATTCCAATTGCCCGAATGCCCCGATGAGGCGTTCGGCGGGCGCCGCGCGAAAACGCCAGACCCGCGCGCCGTCGGAGGCGCGGACGCAATGCACGTCGCCATCCGCCGAGCCGAAGACCAGTGTCCCCTCGTGGTACGTCGGCGATGAGTCGATCCTCCCGCCGGCGGCGTACTCCCACAGCGTGCGCCCGTCCCTGCGGTCGAGGCAGGCGAGGTGGTGCTCGTCCACGATCGCCACGTAGACGCGGTCGCCCACGGCGATCGGCGGGGCGAGACGGGAGCCGACCCTCACGCGCCACAGCGGTCCCCACCCATCCGGCACGGAGGTCTGCACCGAACCGGTGCGCATCGCGTCGTGCCGGAACGCGGGCCAGTCGTCCTCCTGCGCCCCCGGTCCCCGGGCGTCGCCAAAGGCGGGACCGCGCTCCAGCCGCTTCGCGTCGTCGATCGGCGCGCCGCCGTAGCCCTCAGCCGCGAGGGCGTTGAAGCCCGTGAGCTTCTCGTCGATGTAGCACGCGCACGGGTGCGGCGGGTTGTATTGCAGCCCGTTGGCGGGCATCGTGCCCACGTGGCATGTCGTGCGCACCCAGTTGTCCACCACGTGCTTGCCGCCGGACAGGTCCACGTACTCGAAACCGCGACGGCTCGCGATGATGTACTTCTCCGTCGCCTTGTTCCGGTAGCAGCGGTGGTGGTGGTTCGCGGCGAAGAGCCGCCCCAGCGCCACGTCCTTCCTGATCTCGCCGGTGCACAGGTCGTAGCCCTTGACCGTCGCGGGAAAGATGGTGGTCTCCTGCTTCCCCCTGCCCTTGGCCACCTTGGCGGGGGACTCCTCCTCGTCCTGGTCCTCGTGCTTCGGGGGTGGCTCTTTGCCAAAAGGCACGACGGGCTGCTTGTCCAGATCCGCGCCCCAGGTCCACACGAGGCCATCGATCACGAACACATCCTTCCACTCGTACCACAGGTGGCCGATGTACTTCTTGGGCCGCTCCCAGAGGACGCGCCCGGTGGCGGCATCCATCGCCGCGAGCTTGTTGGGGCTGGCGTGCACGACGACCCCATCCTTGACGATCATGGTGCCGATCCAGAGCCTCTCCCCGGCATTCATGCCCGCGGCGGTCTTGTCGGCCTCATCGACCGGGAATTTCGTTCGCCATATTTCGGCGCCATCGCCGCAATCGATGCCAACGACGTCGGTGCCATCGATGCAGGCGAAGGTCTTCCCATCGGTGGCTGAGTTCAGGGAGGGGTCGAGCTTCGGGGGTTCGACGCCGCCGCCCTTGCCGCCGAATTTGATGTAATCCACTACGCTGCCGCGGTAGGCGGGCTTCGTCGCCCAGAGGGTGCGGCCGGTTGCGGCATCCACGGCCATGGCTTTGAGCGCGTCGCCCTCCTGCACCGTGAGGAAAAGTCTGCCGCCGCACAGCAGGATCTCGGAGGCCCCGGCCGTCTCGTCGTACGTTTTCAATATAGCCCCGGAGCGGGCATCGAGTTCCGAGACCGGGGCGCGATAGCCGAGGGTGACGTAGACCCTGTCGCCGGCGGCCACGAGCCGCTTCTGCAGGTTCAGCGGGATGTCGCCCGGCCGCGGGCTCCACCATGAGGTCTTCCACTCGCGCCAGCCCCAGCGCTGGATGGGCACTTTCCACAAGGGCGCGCCGTTGAAGGCGTCGCGGGCGACGAGGGACCACTTGTCGGGGAGCGGGTGGTTGCCGGGCAGGCCGATGGGCGCCTCGTCCACGATCGCGAAGAGACGCCCCCCGGCCGTCACCAGCGTGCTCACGCTGGAATCCGTCTCGTGGCACCGCAGCCAGAGCGGCTCCGCGATCCACTGGTAGCGCTTCGGGGGGCCGACGACCGAATCGCGCGCCACGGGGTTGCCATCGGCGCCGTGGAGGAAATGTCCCCACTCGTCGATCTCCCTGGGCCACGGTTTGCGGAACGGCGCCGCGCCCCAGGCCATCCCGCCCGGCACGAGCGCGCGCAGCACCTCCTCCCTGGCGATCCCGGCGCGATCGAAGACGATGTTGATGAGGTTGTCGGCGAAGGGCAGCCGCCCGCCCTCGAAAACGCCCACGGAGATCTGGCCCGACATCCCCGCCCCGCGGATCTCGCGGCGCAACCGGTCGCAGGTCGCCGCGTCGCTGGCAAGGCAATGCACGACGAATCCCCCGCGCCTCGCCACATCCATCGCGAGCGCCGCGTCTGGCGCGCCGACCACCGCAACGAATCCGCCCGGGAAGCCGCTCTCGCGCACGACCTCCGCGGCCGCCGGCCCTGCCGCGGGGCACGCCAATGGCATCGCCGGAAGCAGCCATGCAACCCATCTTCTCACTCCGCACATCATGCCATGGTTCTCCCGCCGATCAGGGCCGGATTGCTTCGGCGATGGCATCCGCGTCCAATGCCTCCTGAAAGACCTTCACCTCATCGATGATCCCATCAAAATGGTCGCAGATCTCGATGGCGCTGTTGCCCGCGTCGAATCCGATCTCCATGCCCTGCCCGCAATTGCCGGGGAGCGGCCCTTCTGTCCTGGCGGTGCCCGCCAACTTGCCATTCACGTACAGCTCCACGCGATCCTCGCCGATCAAGCCCGCCAGATGTGTCCACTCGCCGGCCACCGGCGCAGTGCCCGCCGCGATGGCGGGCCCCTTGTCCTCCCGGGTGCGTTTCGTCCCGAACTTCGGCAGGCCATCCTTGATGTAGAGGGAATAGCCGCAGAAGGCACCGCCGCGCGCAAAGACGACGCCATTCGGCGCGCGAGACTTCACCCACGCCATGACCGTGATGGGCTGGTTGGCCGTCGGCAGCGCCCCCGGCTTGCCCAGTTCCACGCATCCCCTGCCACCAAAGTCCAGCGCCTTGCCCACCTTGCCCTCGGCCGACTGGCATCCGTTCACTTCCCCATCGGTGCCGCGACCGGTGACATCCTTGCCGGGATCCTCGCCGTCGAAAGACCAGTGCGCGCCGGGCATTCTCGGGGGAGCGAGGCGGTCGGCGATCTCCGCGGCGGTCTGTCGCAGCGCGGCATCCTCCTCGCGCCCGGCAAAGGCCCGCAGCGCGCCCCCGGTCTTGCGATCCCCGATCATCCCGAGCCCCGCGACCGCGGCGCGGCGCACGGCGATGTCGCCATCCGCGACGGCCGCGAGCAGCGGCCCGGACGCCTCCGCGCCAAGGCCCCCGAGCACGAGGACGGCCCTCTCCCTGACGCCCGCGTCGCCACTCGCCAACAAGGCCGCCAGGGGCGCGATGGCGCCGGCGGCATCGGTCTGCTTGATCAGCCACCCGATCGGCGCCAGCTCGGCGGCGACATCCTGCACCGCGGCCATCGCGCCGCGGATAACCGAGGGGTCCCCGATCTCGCGCAGGGACCACGCGGCCTGATGGCGCACGTTCCAATCGGCGTCCCGCAGCGCGCGCAGCAGCGCGGCGGACGCCGCCGGCTCCCTGATCTCCCCAAGGGCGTACGCCGCATAGAAGCGCACGTTCGCGTCGGTGTCCGACAGCGCGCCCACCAGCGCCTGGGTCGTCGCCGGATCCTTGAGGTATCCCAGCGCCTTGGCCGCCTCCCGACGCACCCCCGCGTCTTCGTCCGATAGCGCCTTGGCCAACGGCCCCGCCGCCGACCGATCGCCCATGTCGCCGAGGGCCATCGCGGCGGCCCGGCGCACTACCAGATCCTCCGAGCCGAGATCGCCCACCCGCGCCCGCACGGCGGGGGACTCCCCGGGCGACAGGGATCGCGCCACGAGGAATACGATCGCCCATCCGCACAATCGCCGCCATGCGTTCACCATCGTCACCTCAAGTGTGGCCATGCTACCCAGGGCCCCGCGATCCGGCAAGGATCGCAAACCGTGTGCCTGTGGCCGATCGGGTCCGGCTTGGGAAAATGTAGCCGATCGCCTCGGGCGATTGGCGGCCAAACGCTGGCGCGCTCGGCCACGGGAGGCGCCGCGGCGATTTTCGAGCCAGCGCGGTCATTGACGATCGCCGCTCCGCTTGCGACATTTCCGGTTTCCCGTCGCCCGGCCATGACGCAGCACCAGCTTAAGAAGGGCTACTACACCCTCGAGGGCATCAATGCCTTCGCCACGGCGTATTACTTCAATTACCTCTTCTTCTTCATGCAGGCCCGGTTTGGGTATGGGAACATGGAGAACCTCCTGCTCTCGGCGACCAACGGCTTCGTGTACATGTTCTCGGCGTGGTGGGGGGGCCGATTCGCGGAGCGGTTCGGGTATTTTTCCGCGCTATGGGTCGGCTTTTCCACGATGTGCGCGGCCCTGTTGTGCGGGGCGACGGTCCAGGCCCTGGCTGGCCACTGGGGCGTCATGGTGGTGTGGGCGGCTGGCATGTGTTTCACGTGGCCGGCGCTGGAGGCGCTGGTCAGCGAGGGCGAGACCGCCCGCACCCTGCCGCGCAGGATCGGGGTCTATAACCTCACGTGGGCGGGGGGCAGCGGGTTCGCCTATTTCACCGGCGGGGCCCTGTTGGAGGTGCTCGGCGATCGGGGGCTCTTCCTGGTGCCAGCGGCGCTGCACGTCGTCCAACTGCTCCTCCTGGGCTGGCTGCAGCGCCGAAGGAAGCGCGCGGTCGCCTCGGCGCCGGTGAAGGTGATCGGCGCCCCGCTCGAAAGCCCGGCGGGCCATTTCTGCCGGGCGAGGGCCAAAAATTTCCTCGCTCTGGCCTGGCTGGCGAACCCTTTTGCCTACATGGCGATCAATACGATCATCGCGGTCATACCCGGCCTCGCGACGCGCCACGGGCTGAGCCCGATGTGGGCCGGCTTCTTTTGCTCGCTCTGGTTTTTCTCGCGGATGGGGGCCTTTGCCGTGCTCTGGCTCTGGCCCGGATGGCACTATCGATTTCGCTGGTTCATCGGCGCCCTGCTGTTGACGGCCGTCAGCTTCGTGGTGATCCTCCTGTCGTCCGCCCTGTGGCCCGTGATGGTGGCGCAGGTGGCCTTCGGCGCCGCCGTCGGCCTCATCTATTACTCCTCTCTATTCTATTCGATGGACGTCGGGGAAACGAAGGGCGAGCACGGCGGTATCCACGAGGCCGCGATCGGGGCGGGGATCTTCGCCGGCCCCGCGGTGGGGGCGACCGCGCTCGCGCTCCTGCCGGCCCAGCCGTCGGCCGGCGCCTGGGCGGTCGCCGCGCTGCTGCTCGCCGGCGCCGCGGCGGCCGCCATCATCCGCTGGCACTCGTGGCGCCACGAACGGAGGACCTCATGAACAAGACCTCGAGAACAAGCTTCACCCACCTGATCGCATGGGCCGCCATGGCCACCATCGCGCGGCGGGCGCGGCGCTGACCTGAAACTTCAAACCACGGATAACGGGCTGCCGCAGATATCTGCTCACAAGCGAAATGCTTGTAGCCGAACGCGCCAGCGTTTGGGCGCCAATCGCCCGAGGCGATCGGCTACATTTTCCCAAGCCGGTGGTCCGGCGGCTGCCGGATGGAATCTGGCCCTCGCGGGTGACGATTGGTTCGCGGCCTGCCTCCCGCCTCACCATTCCGGAGCTGGATCTCTGGGGGATCGTGAAACTCGAGGACGAGTAGAATTCAATCCCCGAGCACCTCGCGGATCCGGCGGGCCAGCGCCACGAGCGCAAAGGGCTTCGGCATGAACACGATGCCGGATTCCAGCACCCCGTCCCGCACGATCGCCTCCTCGGCATACCCGGAGGTGAAGATGACCTTGACCCCGGGAAACCGCGACCTGATCTGCGCCGCCACATCGCGCCCGTTCATTCCCGGCATGATGACGTCGGTCAACAGCAGGTCGATCCGCCCGCCGCCCGATGACCCGGCCAGCGCGAGCGCGTCCTCGCCACCGCCGGCCGCCAGCACCCGGTAGCCGAGCCCCGTCAGCAAACGCTCGACCATCTCGCGCACGGCATCGTCGTCCTCGACCAGCAGGATCGTCTCGCCGCGGCCCTGCTCTAGGCCCGCCAGCGCCCGGCGCGGGTCCTCCCGCGTCACCGGCTCAGGCACATACGGGAACCGGATCTCGAACGCCGTCCCCCGCCCCTCCTCGCTGTGGACCGAGATCTCCCCGCCGCTCTGCCGCACGATGCCGTAGCACGTTGCCAGCCCCAGCCCGACGCCGGTGCCCTCCTTCTTCGTGGTGAAAAAGGGCTCGAACAGGTGCGCTTTCACCTCCGGGCTCATGCCCGTGCCGGTGTCGCCGATCGACAGCACGACACTCTCTTTGCCCGCCCATCCCTGCCCGGACAGGTTCCCGGTGCCGGCGACCCGGCGCGTCTCGATCGTCAACTTCCCGCCGCCCGGCATCGCGTCGCGGGCATTGACGCAGAGATTCATGATGACCTGCTCGATCTGGCCCGGGTCCGCCCTGATCGAGCAGACGCTCGACGAGCTCACGAGGTTCAGTTCGATGTGCTCGCCGATCAGCCGCCTCAGCATCTTGCTCACGTCGGCGACGAGCGCCCCCAGATCGAATACCCTGGGGTCCAGGATCTGTTTGCGGCTGAACGCCAGCAGCTGCCGCGTCATCGCGGCGGCGCGCTCGCCCGCCTTCTGGATCTCGCCGATCTGGCCCCGGGCCTCCTCGGAAATCGCGGCCTCTTCCAGCAGCATGTCGCTGTAGCCGAGGATGACGTTGAGCAGGTTGTTGAAATCGTGCGCGACCCCGCCGGCCAGCTGCCCGATGGCGTTCATCTTCTGCGATTGGCGGAGCTGCTCCTCCACCTGCCGCTCGCGGGTCACGTCGCGCTTGACCGCCACATAGTTCACGATCTTTCCCGCCGCGTCGCGCACGGGGGAAATGATCGCGGCCTCCTCGAAGAGCTGGCCGTCCTTGCGCCTGTTGATGAAATTGCCGCGCCACACGCCGCCGCCGCCGATGGTCTCCCACATGGACCGATAGTACGCGTCCTCGTGCTTGCCGCTCTTGAGGATGCCGGCCTTCTTGCCGACGGCCTCGTCGCGGCGGTAGCCGGTCACCTCTTCGAAGGCCGGGTTGACGTAGAGGATGACCCCGTCGGTGTCGGTGATCATGATCGATTCCACCGCCTGCTCGACGGCCATGCCGAGCCGCGCCCGCTGCTCCTCGGCGCGGTGGCGCTCGGTGACATCCTCGACCAGCGAGGCGACGCCGACGGTCCTCCCCTCCGCGTCCACCAGCGGGGTGTTGAACCAGTCGCACATGACGATCCGGCACTGCCTGGTGATGTTCTCGTTCGTGGATCGCGTGCCTCCCCCCTGGGCCAGCAGGGCCTGCCAGACCGCGTTGACGCGCTCCCTCGCGGTCTCCGGCACGATGAAGGAGGCGTGGCGCCCGAGCGCCTCCTCGCGCGTGAAACCAAAGATCCGCTCGGCCGCCGGGTTCCAGCCCCTCACCCTGAAATCCAGGTCCCACTCGATCACCGCGAGCGGCGTCTGCTCGACGTGCAGCGCCATCCGCTGGGCCGCGAGCCGCTGTTCTTCCAGGTCTCGCTTGCGCTCCAGTTCCATCGCGGCGCGGGTCGCGACCAGCTGGAGGGC
>JADLBR010000248.1 GCA_020847615.1 Verrucomicrobiia bacterium | reverse complement strand
GATCCCGCGGATCTGGTGCCCACCCGGTGCTACGAGGCGATGCGCGAGGGGTTTGACGACCTGCGGTACCTCGCCGCGCTGGAGGCGGCGATCGAGACAGCTCGGGCAGGGAGACCGTCCGAGGCGGTGGCGGCGCAGGCGTTCCTGGAGCGGGTGCGGGGTATGATCCGCGGGGCGCGGCCCGGTCCGGCAGATGCGGCACCGCGGCCCGCGCCTTCGGGCGGGGCGATCGACGCGGACACGGGCCTGATGATGGGACAGGGGACCGTTGGTTCGGCACTCGAGGCGCCCCTGATCCACGCGATCGCCGCGCGCATCGCCGCGGAGGATTGGCGGCGCATGCGCAGGGAGATCGCCGACTGGATCGTGCGGTTGCGGTAGCTCGAAAAACCGCCGGTTCGCACATAGCGGCCCGGGGACGGTGCGCACTCCACAGGCCTTCGGCCGAAATCAGGCGATGTCCTGGGCCATGGCGGCGCCCGGTTACGCGCGCAGCGCTGTGGAGCAAGGGCGGTGCGTCCTCGCACCGCTTTGCGCCGAAGCAGGTGAGGATTTTTCATCCCCCGGTGGCGCCCCGCCGCACGGGCACTCGGGGGGCACCGGTGCCTTGCAGCGGTGCCTCGCGCGACGTATCGTTTTCCCGGCGGCCGGTGCCGCGCTGGAGTTGCGAGGAGGGATTGTGAAGCAGAGCGAGATCAAGACGTGGTCGGTGTTGAGTCACATCCTGACGCTGGTCGGCGGCGTGATACCATTTGGCCACATCATCGCGCCGCTGGTGATCTGGCTATTGAAGAAAGATGAGAGCGCCGAGGTGGGCAGGCACGCGCTCGAGTCGCTCAACTTCCAGATCGCGGCGACGATCTACGTCTTCGTCGCGGGGATCCTCTGTTTTGTGGCCGTGGGTTTCGTCCTGGTCCCGGCCGTCTTGCTGTTTGTTCTGGTGTGCGTGATCGTCGCCACCGTCAAGGCCGCCAACGGAGAGTCCTTCAGGTACCCGCTGAGCCTCCGGTTCGTCAGGTGACGGTATCGCTTTTTGGCTTCCCGTTCGTCCGGGTTGGCGGAGAATGCAATCCCGTATGAAAAAAGCGCTGATGGTGGTGGTCGGGTTGGCGGTCGTGGCGGCGCCGGGAACCGGCGCGCGGGGCGAGGATTTTCGGATCGGGATGATCGGTCTGGACACATCGCACGCCGTGGCATTCGCGAAGGTGCTCAACGCGACGAACTCGCCGCACGGCTGCCGGGTGGTGGCCGGGTTCCCGATGGTCTCTCAGGACGTGGCGTCGTCCCGCGACAGGATCGAGAAATACACCGCGCAGCTGCGCGACGAGTTTGGGGTCAAGATCGTGGGCGGCATCCAGGAGATGCTCGGGATGGTGGACGGCGTGATGGTGGAGAGCGTCGACGGACGACCCCATCTCGAACAGGCGCGACCCGCCATAGCGGCAGGGAAGCCCGTGTTCATCGACAAGCCGGTGGCGGGCAATCTCGCCGACGCGATCGAGATATTTCGGTTGGCGGAGGAGAAGGGGGTGCCGTGCTGGTCGGCGTCATCGCTTCGCTACGCGCCCTGGGCGGTGGAGGCGCGCGCGGGGGCGGTGGGCGAGATCCTCGGCTGCGACGCGTTCAGCCCCTGCACGCTCGAGGAGCATCACCCGGATCTCTACTGGTACGGCATCCACGGGGTCGAGATCCTGTTCACGGTCATGGGCCCCGGCTGCAAGTCGGTGCGCCGCGTGCAGACGCCCGATTACGAGCAGGTCACCGGCATCTGGGCCGATGGCCGGATCGGGACTTTCCGCGGCACCCGGAAGGGAAAGCACGACTACGGCGCCACGATATTCGGGGCCAAGAAGGTCGTGGCAAACGTCGGCTATGGCGGCTACGAGCCGCTGCTGGTCCAGGTGGCAGAGTTCTTCAAGACGAGGAAGGTCCCCGTCGCGCCAGCCGAGACGATCGAGATCTTCGCGTTCATGAGCGCCGCGGATGAGTCCAAGAAGCGAGGCGGGGCCGAAGTGACGTTGGAGGAGGTCTTGGCAGCGGCACGTGGAAAGCGGTGAAACCGGCGCTTGCTCTCTGCCGGGCGTTGGGCGGGCACGATGCCAGCCTTGAGGATTCGTAGCCACGGTGGCCCGCGGACGGGTCGAGCGTTCCCATCTGTGGCCGGATGGGGAATGGGTCGGGTGGGGATCGAACCCACGGCCAATTGGTTAAAAGCCAACTGCTCTACCACTGAGCTACCGACCCGAAATCACTTGTAAACCAACAACTTGTGATGTCTGACATGTTCCAGAATTATCCCTTGTATACTGGTTTTGTATACTGTATGCTTTGGGGAGATGAAAAGGGCCCCCAAAACACCCCCAGACGCCGAGAAGCCGAAGCTTTGGCGGCGGGCGGGACAATGCCTGTACGTCTATCAGCCATCCGGTGAGTACTATGCCCGCGCGCGTATCCGAGGCAAACTCAAATCCCACTGCCTGGAGACAAGGGACCGGAAGCTGGCGGACCGGAAGCTGAGAAAGTGGAAGGACGACCAAGACAAGCTGGACCCCAATGCCGGGGACATGACCATCGAGGGGCTTGTGGAGCGCTACGGGGCCACCCTGCGGGGTGCGGAGAAGACGGTTTCCATCAAGCGGCACGTCATGCGCCAATTGCTGGGCCACTGGCCCCAGGATGCCCCGAGGCGCATCGCGAGGATCCGACAGGGGCACATAAAGACGTGGCTGGCGGGCTTTGGCTTCGGCGCGTCCGCCCACAACGCGCATCTCTGGACTGTGCGGGCGATGTTCGCCCAGGCGGTGGCCGATAAGATCATCCCCGACAACCCCGCTGAGGGCATACCAAACGCCAAGCGGGAGCGCCCCCGTCGCATGACCCCCTCGTGGGAGCAGTTCCGCGCCATCGTGGAGAATGTGCGCGGCCAGCGCTGGGCGGAGCACGCGGAGGATAGCGCGGACCTCGTAGAGTTCATGGGGCTGTGCGGGGTGGGGCAGGCCGAGGCGGCGGGGCTGTGCTGGAAACACGTCGATTTCGCCAAGGGCGAGATGCTGTTCTTCCGCGTCAAAACCCGCACGGCCTACGCGGTGCCGATCTTCCCCCAGGCCCGCCCACTGATGGAGAGGTTGCGCGATGCGGCGGGCGGCAACCCCGACCCCGAGGCCCCCGTCTTCAAGGTCAAGGACCCTAAGATCGCACTGGAAAAGGCGTGCAAGCGGCTCGGCTTCCCCCACTACTCGCCCCGCTCTCTGCGGCGGATGTTCATAACCCGATGTTTGACCCTCGGCGTATCGGTCAAGAATGTGGCCCATTGGCAGGGGCACCAAGACGGCGGGGCGCTAATCCTCCGCGTCTACTCCCACGTCATCGACGCCCACGCGCAACGCGAGGCCGCGAAGTTGGTTGCGGAATGCGAGGGGGCGGACAACGTGCTGCCTTTCGCCCCGGCGGCCGTACGGTGAGGGGCGTGTGCTGGAAGGTGCTGCAAATGCGGCATGCTGGGAACGCAAGCTCTATACGATGCATGCGGCATCGGTCGAAGACGCTGACGAGATTTCGTCGCGGCGCCATGAGTTCTAGATTAGCATGCGGGAAGAACGGAAGAACCGAGGCAAGACCATGAGAAAAAAGAAGAATCGGGATGTTCCGAATCCCGAGACGCAAGAGGCAAAACGATGGTATGTGCCGGCTAAGGAGATGGACCCTCGCGCTCGATCGCGAAAAATAGACCTGTTGGAAGACCAGATTTCGAATTTGATTCTCCGGTTGAGCGACATCGCGAGTTCTGGGAATGAAAACGCGGGCATGGCCCTACTTCATCTTCTTGGCCTGAACTTTTACGCATGCCTGGGGCTATCGACGAGGGAGGACGAGAAGGGAAAATGGGATCATGCGAGGTTCGTGCGCTTGGCCCATGAATTGGGCGGCTTGGTCGATGTTCTCAACATGCACGTGGACAGGGATCCGGGTTTCGCCGAAGCCATCAGGCAGCATTGTCAGAAAATCGGCAGATGGCCAGTCGTGGTGGATTCGGTTGCCTCACCGGGCCGGAGGAATAGGAAGGCGAAAGCGCGTCCCGGATGTTGGGAGGCGGCCCGAGCCCTTGTCGAGAACCTCGATGTTGGGAGAACTGCGCGAGCGCCGCAGATTCGAGCAACTCCGGGAACGCTGGCGTGGGATTTGAGAGCTTGGTATTTGCGTGTTACGCAGTCTCAGGAATCGGGTTCGAAGGCCGTGTTTTGGCATCAGTTCGGGCTCCGCGTTGGCGGCTGGGTCAGCATGCGTGACATGCCTCCACTGACCGCGGCGAGTGCCGATGAATGGGCGGACGCCTTTTTCTCTGACCTCTTTATGGTTGGTGGAAACTGGCAGAAGTGGGCCGACAGATTGGGCTCAGACGCACGAGGCGAGGTTTTGAAGCTCCTGCGGAAATGGGCGAGAGTGGAACAGGAGCGCGTAAGACGGGCATAGGGTTTCCGGACATCTTGGCCCGAATATTCCGGGCCAAAAAAACCTGACCACTGACTGTTGCCAAAATCGCTTTGGCGTTCCAGCGTGGTGGGGTGAAGGCAAGCGCATCTCGGAGTACGCTAAGCGCTGGGGCGTCAAGTCTAGCGCCGGAGAGTCAACCCCTGCGGCCACGGCCGACAGCCGGGCCGGCGTTTGTTGCACGGGCGGGCGACGGGACGCAGGTCCCCAAGCGGGGATTCCGCGTCAATGAGGCGGCGGCGTACCTGGGCGTCAAACCCATCAGTGTGCGTCGTCTGATTCTGCGTGGGCTCCTGCGACCATCCCGTGTGTTGCGAACCCCGATCATTCCGAAAGAACAACTGGATGCGCTTCTTGAGGACGGTGAGCGGCCATGACGCTGCGTGAACCAATCGAGAGACGATGGACAGGCAACAAGCCGGGCGCGGTCAAGGGCAGGCGGCTCTTCTACGTCCAGCGCATGCAGGACTTCCTCGCCCGGCAGATGAAAGGCGGCGCGTAGTGAGCGTTGTCGCCGCGCTGGCGGGATGGACCGTGGTGCGCCTCACGCGGGGCGACATCAACGCACGAAGGGTGGAGCAGATCATTGCCGCAATGAATGGGAGGGAACGTGAGTGACGACCGAATGCCGTACATGAAGTTTTTCCCGGCGGATTACGTCCGCGACACGCGCCTCTTGAGCCTCGCGGCGCGCGGGGCGTGGATGGACTTGCTCTGCCACATGTGGCATCCGGACAGGCGTGGCACGGTGCGCCACCCGCTGCCCGTGCTCGCGCGCCTGCTCCAGATCCCCGAGGGAGAGGCGAAAGCCATCCTCGAGGAGATTGCGGGGGCCGACGTGGGCGACGTGGAGTGGCTCGATGGCGGCGTCGTATCGGTCTCATGCCGTCGCATCGCGCGCGATTGGGGCGAGGCGGCAGACATGGCGACCCGGCGCGAGAGCCATGCGCGGCACGCCGCCAAAATGCGCTGGGGAAGCCCAAAGGATTCCCGCCGCATGCCGGGAGCATCCCCGCCGCAATCCTCGCCGCATTCCGCGGGCACTGCGCGGGGCAATGCCGATGCACTGCGGGGGGAATCCCCGGAGCAATGCCCGAGCAATGCCCAAACATGCCATTCCAGAAGCCAGAAGCCATATGCCAGCATTCCTGGTCCAAACTGGGAGGGTCACTCAGACGTCGATAGGCGGGAAGTGGAGGGGACGCCCGCGCCCATCTCGCCTTCGGCTCCTCCTTGTGCCACAGGGGAACACTCCGCAGATCCGCCCGACCCCCCCGGCCTGCCCGAGGTGCTGGACTTCGCCCGGGGCCCAGCCGACATCGACCCGAAGGTCGCGGAAACCTGGTGGCACGAGGTCGAGGGCCGGGGCTGGCGGGACGGGCGTGGCCAGCCCATCGACCCGCGGCGCTGGCGCAACGCGCTCACGGCCTACGCGCTGAAGTGGCGAGCCAATGAGAGACGGCCTCCCGGGGATCGCCAGCCGCTCCCCCGCCTCGTCGAGAACATCCAAATCAAGGAGCTGACATGAGCACCGATCACAACCACGAAGACGATGCCGCCGCGCTGGTGCGTGCCGAACTCATCCGCTGCGGGGCGCCCAGGCGCCATGTGCTTCGCTGCGACCTGAACCGGGCCGGGGAGCGATCCAGGTGGGCCGAGACCCTCGGGCGCGCGAGGGAACGCTGCGACGGGCGCGGCGCGATCCTCGCGCTGATCGGCCCCCGCGGCACGGGCAAGACACAGATCGCCGTGGAGGTGCTGCGGCTCGGGGCCGGGGCGCGCCGCACGGTGCGCTACGCCGCCGCGATGGACGTGTTCCTCGACGTGCGCGCGACGATGAGCGGGAGGGGTCGCTCGGAGGCCGACGCGGTCGCCGACTGGTGCAGGCCCTCGCTCTTGGTGATCGATGAGGTGCAGGAGCGCAAGGGCAGCGGGTTCGAGGCGGGCCTGCTGACCCACATCATCGACCGCCGCTACGGGGCAATGCGCGACACGATCCTGGTCGCCAATGTCGAGCCCGCCGATCTGGCGCGTCTGGTGGGGGACTCGGCGGCCAGCCGCATCAACGAGACCGGCGGGATCATCCGCTGCGACTGGCCCTCGTTCAGGGGATAGAGCGATATGGGAAACGACGAGAACGACAACTACGAGGCCCGGCAGGGCGATGCGGACGCCGAGTACCGCCGGGAGTACAACGCGTGGCTCGCGGCCATGACCCCCGAGGAGCGCAGGCGCGCCGAATCCCTCGGCCTGGCCAAGCCCGTGGTCGAGGACGCGGGCGGGGGATTCGGCTCGAAAGACATCGCCGACACCCCGCTGGCCGCCGAGTGGCCCAAGGAGATGGGTGAGGGGGGAGGGGAGGGCGGCGGTAATGGGGTTTATCCGCCCATGGGAACGCCTGTATTATCGCCGGAGGGTGGAGGGGGCCGCGCCGTGGACGAGACCGTCTGGGACGCGGTTCGCCGTCTGGTGGGCGAGGTTCTCTCCCAGGCCGACCGTAGCCTCGCGGTCGAGTGCCTCGCGCTCTCCAGCGGGATGTCCTACCTCAGCGATTCCATGTCCGAGGTCGCCCGCCGCCACGGCGTCACCCGCGCCGCGGTGAGCAAGCGCTGCGTGGAATTGACCGACAAGCTCGGGCTTCCCCCGTCGCGGGCCATGCGCAGCCGCGCCGCGCGCGAGAGCTACCGCCAGACCCAGCTTCGCATCCGAAACCGCCACGAAAAACAGAAGGAAGGGAACAAACGCCATGCAGAACGCCGTCGCCATACCGGGAGTTGAGGGGAAGGTCCGCGTCAGCCCGCTGGGCCTCGAGATTCGCGGGGAGGTGAGCTTCGCCGAATGGAGGCGCCTCGCGCCCAAGATCGGCTCGGCGGTGCGCTCCTGCGCCTTCGTCGTCGGCGACTGGCTGGTCTACGGCGAGGAACGCTTCGGAGCGCAGTTGCTCCTGCCGGGGATCGACCCCGGCCCCAGCCGGGCGATCTCGCGCGAGCAGTACGACGCCGCCCGCGCGGCCACCGGGATCGACCCCGCCATCCTCGCCAACTACGCGTATGTCGCGCGCAACGTGCTCCGCGAGATCCGCCGCGAGGCCCTCTCCTGGGAGCACCACCGCGCCGTCGCCAAGCTGGAGGAACCCGATCAGGCGCGCTGGCTGGACGTCGCCGCCAAGGAGGATCTCACTTCCCGCCGCCTCCGGGCCTCCATCACCGCGGGCCGCGTCGTACCCATCGAGACCCTCGGCGCCCCAGCTGACCCTGGCATCCCCAACCACATTGTCCCCATCAACCGCCTCGCCGCCTGGTGGGGGCAGGTCTCCGAGGGGGATTGGCTCCAGCGACGGACGGTGGATCAATTGGAGGCGATGCTCAGGGATTTCGCCCCGGTCGAAGCGATTCTCGCCCAGATCCGGCTGGTGATCCAGCATTCAGGTGAACGGAATATTGCTCTGAGCGATGATAGCCTTGAGAATCAAGTCGAGAACCGATCGTAATGGAGTACAAAGTGAGCACAGCGTGCGTAAAGTCGAGGTGTCCAACAACGGGGGGCTTACGCCGATGATTCGAATTAGATGATACCGCTCTCTATCAGACGATTGATAAGAATATTTCATTTGAAGATCACGCTGAGATCTGCCAACTTCGCAAAAGTGGGGAGACTGCGGCGTAACTTCATGGGAAGTAGAAGCCGCTCGTAGGAGAGGGAACGTGCGGTCGCCTTCGGTGAAGACGTCCGCCAAACACCGGAAAGGCGAACCATGAGTGATTCCGTACGAATGACGAGCGTCAAATTCGAAGATGCATTTCCTACCACACCGGACTTCATTGAACGTAATGAGGCTCTTACCGCATATGCGGTTCCACTAATATGCACTGATAGCATCCCGCCGACTCTCGCGATAGAAGTTGGCGGCGGGTACGATTCGGCTCATGGCATGCCCCGACTGAAACATAGCTCAATAGGGGAGCTAATCAAAGAGGACGTGCTGGAAAACTACAGTGCCTATTCTACCGAAACAGTTCTGAGCGCGCGCTCTGTATTTGAGCGGCAAAATGTGGATGTCGCCGCCCGATTTGAAGGATATGTAGCGAACGCCGCACTGCAGGCGACGTTTGGGACATGGCACTCGGCGGTCGACAATCAGACAATCTGTATCATTCGAGCTGTAGAAATCAACACCATTACAGCTTTGAAATTCCCTCCAAATTTCAACGTCCCGGTGTTCGACAATCGGGTGGACTGGAAGCAATGGGGCGACCAATATGTATGGCGTGTGCTGAAGGGCGGACGTTTGGAGCTATATTTGGAAGTTAGATCGGAACAGGCCGAAGACCGAAGGAATTTGGCGGTTGCGTTGTCCGCAAAGTATAAGGGAGGGACGATCGACTCGCGATACGACAATCAAATTGCGGAGATTTCTGCGCGATGCACGATCAATATCCGAGCATGCGCAAACGGAATGCCGCTTCAGTTTGTAAATGATTTGTCGAGTATCAGCCGATTGTTGGATGAGTTTAAACGTCAATCGCGGGCGAATCCGGTTCCCGTTAGCTTTTTCACTGTTTCGTTTGATATCGGCAGCGATCTTCAGGACCGGCTTGGGCGCGCACGACGTACTTTGCGGGCCGCTCAGCAGCTGCGCTTTCACTTGGCTGAGGCAACAGATGTGGCGAGAGGGTTCGGCGAATTGGGTACGGAGACAAGCGACAGCCACCTGTTGGATGCTGTGAGCGCGTGCCAGGCGGCGCTCAATAGAGCGTCGCGCGACTGTAGGCGATTGATCCGGGATATGAACTCCAATGACACTGATATGCTGGACGATCAAACGCACACGCGGTTAGGGGGAGAGTTGGATAAGATTTTGAATCAGGAGATACCTTTTGGGGAGAAGAAGATCCTGGCGGGCGATCTCGAGATTCAACCACAGGTGCGTGTCCTGTTTGGAAAGCGTGTCTTCATGCACGCGTATCCGCGCCGCGATCTGACATGCGGACCCTTTTCGCTTAACCTAAGCCACGCTGGCCAGCTGCCGTATATTTGCGAGTACAAATTCGGGGTGGAAATAAGGCGAGGCGCAAGTGCTGGAACGCTCGAACTGGCATGCAATGAAGGTTTTATGCGGGGTTGGGGACAACACCACAATGCCGAGGCGCGCGTGTCATTTGCTGGTTCTTGGAACATGATCGAGGGCGCGAAGGGACACCTGATTGTGCCCCGGGTGCGACCGAGTTCGCGACACTACGTGATGCGCTCGGGGTTTCAGGATGACTTGCCAAGAGGAGATTTCGTACCGGTGCGGCATTGTAAGCTCGTGCAATCTGGCGAGACACAGATGCGCTTGATAATGGCCGTCGATGGCTTCGAATACTATGAAATTTTGGGCGTGGAAAAGTCAACGGAGGATGTGATAAAGGTGATCCGCAGAATATTCGGAGGGAAGGATTAGAGGCAACACGCAGGCCTTCCTGCCGAGTCCTGCTGCTCGTGATTCGCAATCGCAAAGGGGGATCATTTCAATCGTTGGCGGTGAGGACTGAGAAGCGGGCCACGCTAGCGTGTTTGGCGTACGGCGGAAAGAACGAAACTCGCGCAGCCCCGACACATGGGTGTTATTTGGATCAGGCCTTCCGCAACCGCTGAGGCGGAGCACTCCCACAGTTGGGCTCGCGCGGCAAGTTCCGAACTTCTCGGCGAGTCAACGGCGGCGCGGCGGGTTGACGGTGTCAAACCGGTGCGCGACGATGTCCACCGCATGCTCAAGGCATACCGCGCGCGAAAAGGGGTCCGGTCGGGATCGAGTAGGTCCGTGGCATACCCGGTTTTGGGAGCGTACTTTACACCCCCTTGGGCGTCGGATCGGGCGTGGTTGCCCGTGGGAAGCGTTGGAATAACCCGCTGGGGTGGAGATGGTTCCGGCCCGCGTCAAGGCCTCCGGGTAGTGTCCAGAATCTTTCGCACATTGTCGGCAGGGTCGAGGGTTGAGTGGTTTGGTTAGGTTTAGTCTCCTGAAGGAAGGGTTGTTCTGGGGGCGTCAACCCGCAGCGGCCAAGCCGGGCCCCCG
>JADLBR010000247.1 GCA_020847615.1 Verrucomicrobiia bacterium | reverse complement strand
GTTGGGGATACTTCGATGTGTGTCACAAAAGACACGTCATCAGCAGGTTATGCGTATGCCGCCTGAAGGCGGCACTACGAGCCCAAGACCACGGGAATGTTCGTAGTGGTGCCTTTAGGCACTCCTCCACCCACCAGAAGTTTCCACATGAATGATGCGGCGCGTTCCCGCGCCGGCGGCGGGGCTAGCCCGGAAATTGCCGCAGCAGATCCCGTAGCCGAACGCAAATCCCGTAGCCGAACGCGTGAGCGTTTGGCCGCCGATCCCCCGGGGCGAATCGGCTATCGCTGCACCCTGCCGCTGCCGGAGCCTTTCGCCAGGGCCTCGACCTCGGCGCGCGAGGAGAAGTTGAAATCGCCCTCGATGGAATGCGCGAGGCAAGAGGCGGCCACGGCAAAGGACACCGCCTTCAATGCCTCGGCCAGCTCCGGGGTGTTGAGCGCAAAGATCAGGCCCGCGGCGAAGGCGTCCCCGCCGCCGACGCGATCGATGATCGCCCGGATCTCGTAGGGCGCGTAGGCGCCGCCGCGCATCGGCGCGAAGGCGGCCTCGCCCTTGGCCGCGTCATACAGCATGGCCCCCCAGTTGTTGTGGGTGGCCGAGACGCTCTCGCGCAGCGTGATCGCGACCTTCGACACCTTCGGGAACTGCTTCACGATCTCGCGCGCGACCTGCGGGTACTTCTCGATCTCCAGTTTGCCGGAGTCCACATCGGTGTGGCCCGCCTGGATGCGCAGCACGTCGTGGGCGTCCTCCTCGTTGGCGATCACCACGTCCACGTCGGGCAGGATGGCGCGCATCGTGCGCTCGGCCAGCGCGCGCGGCTCCGTGCCCGGCTCCCAGTTCCACAGCTTCTTGCGGAAATTGAGGTCGCAGGACACCCTGCACCCGTGGTGTTTGGCGGCCGCGACCGCGGCGGCGGCGGAGTCGGCCGCGGCCTTCGACAGCGCGGGGGTGATGCCCGAGATGTGCAGCCAATCCGCGCCCGAGAACACCGACTCCCAATCGTAGGCGCTCGGCTCCGCCATCGCGATGGACGAGGCCTCGCGGTCGTAGATCACCACGCTGGGCCGCTGGTTGGCGCCCTTCTCCACGAAATAGAGCCCCAGCCGCCCCTTGCCGACCCGCGCGATGCACGAGCAATCGATGCCGAGGCCGCGGAGCCGATCGACGCACGTGTCCGCGATCGCGTGCTTCGGCAGCGCGGTCACGTAGCGGGCCTCCCCGCCGAGCATCGCGATCGACGCGCAGACGTTCGCCTCCGCGCCCGCGAACGTCATCTCCCGCGCGCCCGGCAGCGCCTGCCGGAAACGGGCGAACCCGGGCGGGTTGAGCCGCCCCATGATCTCTCCAAAACCAACGACCAGACATCCCATCTCAGTCCTCCTGCATCCGCCTCAGGCCCTGGCCCTCGGCAATGTCTTCCATTTCTCCACGGCCCGCCGGGCATTGCCCTCGATGGCGGCCCAATCGCGCGCCGCGATCTTTTCCTTCGGCGCGATCCACGATCCCCCGATCGCCGGGATCAGCGGGTCGCCCAAGTAGTCCAACATATTGGCCTCGTTCAAGCCCCCGAGCGGGATGAACTGCACCCCGAGGTGCAAATAGGGTGCCGCCATGTTTCTGAGGTGCTTCAGGCCCCCGCTCGTCTCCGCGGGAAAGTACTTCAGCAGCGTGCAGCCCAGCTCCAGCGCTCCCTCGATGTCGGACGGGGTGCAGATCCCCGGGGCGAATGGCACGCCCGCTTCCTGCGCCGCCCGCACCACGCGCGGATTGAAGCCGGGTGATACCGCGAACGCCACGCCGGCCTCCTTCACCTGCAACACCTGCTCCGGGGTCAGCACCGTCCCGGCCCCGAGGATCAGGTCGGGGGCCGCGGCCCTCAGCCGCTTCAGGCTCTCCAGAGCGGCCGGCGTCCGCAGGGTCAGCTCCACGCCCCGCACGCCGCCCGAGAGCAGCGCGCCCGCCAGGTCGGGCGCCACCGCCGGGTCCTCCAGCGTCAGCACGGCAATCACCGGATTCTCGCGGATCCGGTCAAACAGCGACTTCGGAAAATTCATAGGCAGGGGCAGACGCTACACCGCCCCGGCGCCGGTGTTGAGTACTTTTTCACCGGAGCGCTCCGCAGGGTTACCAGCCTGTTGAAGAACGCCATCGGCAGAAAGCAGAAATTGCCGAAGCCTGACCCAGCCGTATCCTCTCTGCCCATGAACCGATGGCTCGGATTCGTATCTGTCTTGGCTGGCACCGCCATCCTCGGGCACGCGCATCTGGCGGCACAGCCCGCGCCATCCATCGGGCGCATCTGGCTGTCGCACGCGTCGCATGACATCAGCCGCGTCAGCGTGTGCTGGGAGACCGCCGAGGCGGCCGACTCCGTCGTCGAATATGGCGCCACGGACCAGCTGGGGCAATGTGCGCGCGACGATCGCCCCACCCGCCTGCACCAGATCGAGGTGCCCGCTCCGGCCGCCGATGGCCCGTGGTACTACCGCGTTCGCAGCCTGCCCGCGGCCTCGCCCGTGATCCGCGCCCAGGGCCGCGAGCCCGATGCGTTCCGCGCCGCCATCGTGGGCGACGTCGGCTTCGCGAAGTCGGACTGGGCCCGGGCGATCTTGCGCGAGCGACCCCACCTGCTGCTCTCCGCCGGCGACAACATCCCGAGCCTGCACGGCGGTTCGACCGTGGCCCAAGATGACCCCTCCGCATTCCGGCGCCTCGTCGATGGCACGCCGGAACTCTTCCGGGCGGTGCCCTTCATGCCCGCGCTCGGCAACCACGACCGCGAGATCCGGCCGCGCGGGGCCAAGCCACCTCCCGAGCCCGTCTACGATGTCGATGCGACCGCCTTCCGCGCCTTCTTCGCACTTCCCGGCAAAGAGTGGTGCTGGGCCCTCGACATCCCCGAGTTCGGGGCACGATTCATCGCGGCCGATCTCAATCACGTCCAGGATCTCGGCACGACGTGGCAGACGTGCCACGACTTCCGCGAGGGTTCCGAGCAGCTGGAGTGGTATCGCCGCACCATGGCCGACAGCCCCCAGCCATTCGTCATCACGATCTATAACGAGCGCCACGCCACCGTCCGGAAACTCGCCGATGGCGCGTGGTGGGCAAGCGTCCGGCGCGGGAGCGCGGCCGTGACCGGTTTCGGCTATTTCGCGGAGCGGGCCATGCCCGAAGGCTTCCCCTGCATCAACACGTCCGTTTCCGGCAGGGGTGACCGATATCCCGACCCCGCGACAAACGTCCTGGCCAGCGAGGACAATTTCGCGCTCGTCACCTTTTCCAGGCGGGGTCCCGCACGGATGGAGATCAAGGACCTCGCCGGGCAGACCCTGGACGCCTTGGATATCGGGCCGCGCAAGGCACCCGCGTCGGCAGCAGTCCCTGGACCGATCCGCTGCGAGGGAAATTTTCCCGGCCACCTCCAGGGAATCTGTACCGACGGGGCACGCTCAATCTATTGGAGCTGGAACGACGCCCTGGTGCGCACCGACCTCTCGGGCGCCGAATTGCGGCGGATTCCGGTGCCCAGACATCACGGGGATCTCTGCTACCACAACGGCAGGGTCTACGTCGCCGTCAACCTCGGCAAATTTAACATGCCTCCCGGCCATGCGGACTCCTGGGTCTACGTGTACGACGCCGACACGCTGGCGGAACTGGCCCGGCATAGGACGCCCGAACTGGTGCACGGCGCCGGCGGCATCGCCCACCACGGCGGGAAGTTCATCGTCGTGGGCGGGCTCCCGGAGGGCACGCCCGAGAACTACCTCTACGAATACGACGAGAGCCTCGTGTTCCAGCAACGACACACGCTCCGGAGCGGTTTCACCCTCATGGGCATCCAGACCGCCGCGCGCGCGGCCGGATCGTGGTGGTTTGGCTGTTATGGGCAACCCCGCATCCTGCTCCGCGCGGACGACGCCTTCCATCTCACGGGCAAGTGGGAATTCGATGCCGCCTATGGCATCGCCGGCCTGGCGGACGGACGCCTGCTCGTCGGGCGCGATGAGGCGATCAAGGGAACCGGTCACGTCGGCCGGGCCGCCACCGCGGTTCCCGATGAAGCGCGTGGCCTGACCGTGCCCGGGGAACCATGACGCGCCCGATGAATTCTCGCCGCCCGAGCTTCCCGCGCCATCGACTTTCGCACGGGAACCGGTAAGTGTTTGACTTGTTATGAGCCCTCCCTCCCTCTCCCGCCGCCGCTTCCTATCCGTCGCATCAACCGGCCTCGCCGCCGCAGCCCTAGGGCGGGCCACCGCCGAGTCCGAAAACCGTCTCCGCCTCGGCGCCCCAGCCTTCGCCAAGACGCAGGACCCGGAGGAGATGGCCCAGGCGCATCTCGCGCTGGGCTACCGGGCCGCGTACTGCCCCAAGGTCGAGATCGCGGAAACCGATCGCGTCCGCGCCATCCGCGAGACCTTCGCCAGGCACGACATCGTCATCGCCGAGGTCGGGCGCTGGGTCAACCTGCTCGATGCCGACCCCGCCAAACGAAAAGAGAACTTCGACAAGGTCGTCGGAGGGCTCGCGCTCGCCGAGGAGATCGGCGCGCTGTGCTGCGTCGATATCGCGGGCTCCTTCAACGAGAAGGTCTGGTACGGCCCCGACCCGCGCAACATCGGCCAGGAGTTCTTCGACGCCGCGGTCGAGAACGCCCGCAAGATCATCGACGCGGTCAGGCCGAAGCGCGCGAAGTTCTGCTACGAGATGATGGGCTGGTCTCTGCCCGACAGCCCCGACAGCTACCTCCGCATGCTCCGGGCGGTCGATCGCCCGGCCTTCGCCGTCCACCTCGACCCCTGCAATCTCGTCAACTCGCCCGAGCGGTTCTACCGCAACGCCGACCTCATCCGCGAGTGCTTCGAAAAGCTCGGCCCACACATCGTCTCCTGCCACGCCAAGGACCTCGCCTGGGAAGTGGAGATGAACGTCCACTTTGTCGAGGTCGCGGCCGGTCGCGGGCAAATGGATTACGCCGCCTATCTCAAAGGCCTCGCCTCCCTGCCCCAGCGCCCGCCCCTCATGATCGAGCACCTCAAGACGCCGGAGGAATACGCCGGTGCCGCAAAACACATCCGCGCGGTGGGGGAGAAGGTCGGGATCCACCTCTGACTCGGGCCGTCCACGCACCGGATTAGTCCCGCGGAACCTTCTGGTGGATCGCGGAGTGCCTAACCTGCATATTTCACGCGCATGCGCGAAATATGCAGGCTCAAAGGCACCACTAGGAACATCCCGGATGTCTTGGGCTCGTAGTGCCGCCTTCAGATGGCGGTATCCGACAACCTGCTTTACCCGGGTGTCTTGCGGCGTGGTTCGGGATCCATCGGCCCCCGGCCGACGGATTCCTCACATCGTCCCGTCGTGGCAATCGTTGCAGAGGCCCTCGTAGTCGCCGCCCGGATGTTTGAATTCTTGGCCTTCGGGCGTGAGCATCTTCAGCGCGTCGCCGCTGCCCTGCGTCAGGATCGTGTGGCACGCGTTGCAGTCGTTGGCCTTGATGGTTGTCTTGCCGTCGGCCGCGACATGCTTGCCGTCGTGACAGCGGAAGCAGCCGGGCCAATCCCTGTGGCCGATGTTATCCGGGTACACCTTCCACGTCGCCTTCATCTCCGGGAAGAAGTTGTTGCGATAGATCGTCCGGAGGGCCTCCGTGGCCCCAGAACCGCGCGGGTCGTTGGGGTACGCCTCGGCCAGCCCGGCGCCGATCTTCTCCATGGCCTCGGCCACGCTGGCATATTCGGCCGTCAGCACCTCGATGGCCTTCGCCTTGACGTTCGGCAGCGCGCGGTCGATGCGCCCGAGGGCGATCGCCGAGTTGACCGCGTCGCTTGGCGCCTCGTAGCGGTGGGCCGGCCGGTTGTGGCAGTCCATGCAATCCATGGTCCGGATCTCGTAGTCCCCGATGTCATCCGTGAAATCGGGTGACCGGAATTCCGTCACCTTGCCATCCGGGCCCGTCATGCGGACCCACGGGATCACCTGCCGCGTCTCGTCCGTCGCGATGTACTCGACGCGGTTCCCGGGATTGACGTGCCAGTGGATGCCCGTCACGGGGCCGTGGGCGGGATCGGAGCCCCCCACGTGCATCGTCATGCGGACGGTGTACGGGGTGTTGGTCTCGTCGGCCAGGAAGTACTCATACGTCCTGTCCAGATTGCCGACGAACCTCGCGGGCCAGTGGCACTGCTCGCAGGTGTCTTTGGCGGGCCGCAGATTCTCGATGGGCGTCGGGATCGGCCGCGGGAACTTGTCCATCGCGGTCGCGTACACCTGATACATCCCGGAGAGCTTCGACTTCACGTACCAGTCCGCCCCGGGCCCGATATGGCATTCCACGCAGGCCACGCGCGCGTGCGATCCCCGCATATAGGTCACCCGCTCCGGTTCCATCACCACGTGGCACGCCTGGCCGCAGAAAACCACCGATTCGGTGAAGTGGTAGGTCTGGTAGCTCAACACCGCCGTCGCCACCATGAAGACCGCGCTCGCGCCCAGGAAGAACGCCAGCATCCGGCGGTCCCGCGCCCGCCCCAGATCGATCTGGATCGCGGGCAACCGCTCGGCAGACGGCCCGTGCCGGAAGCGCCGCCAGACGATCCCCGCCACGATGATGGCCACGCCCAGCCCTGTGAACGCGGGGGCCACCAGATACGTCAGGATGCCCACGTACGGGTTCGACGAGTGCGCCAGCAGGTCGATGATGAATAGCAGGACGAAGGCGAAGAAGCTGCCCAGGATCATCACCACGCCCGCGAGGCTGGTCCAGTTCCTGAAAAGCCCCACGAAACGCTGCCGTCCGCCCGGTTGCATGTCGCTCATAGATCCGTCCTTCCGCGGCCCCCGCCCGCGCGTCGGGCCAGCATAAGCGCAGATTATTCCCCCGAGAGTTTGGGTCAAGGGGGAAAGGCCGATCCGCAAGCGGCGCGGGGACGCCCCGCCCTCACCCGCCGGGGTCCGTCCGCCTCAGGCCGCGGCACCTACCGGGCTCTTCCACTTGCGGTCGGGGAGGCTGCCGATGAACATGACGGCCCACTGCGAGAGGATGAACGTCACGAGCCAGAACAGCGCGGCGTCCATGAACCCGTAGGAATGCAGCCCTATCCCCAGCATGTTGACGCCGAACCAGGAGATGGCCGTGATGATGTTGCCGAACACGGCCATGACCATGAAGCCTTTCTCCCCGACGTGGTTCCCGGACCGCGCGTGCAGCGCGATGGCATCCCACAGGACGATCAGGAGCGCGCCATTCTCTTTCGGGTCCCAGCCCCAGAAGCGACCCCACGACTGATCGGCCCAGATGCCGCCGAGCACGGTGCCCACGAAGGTAAAGAGCAGGCTGAAGCAGACGACGCCGTAGACCATCTGGGCCACGGATTTCGCCGCCTCGGCGGAGAATGACCGGCTGAAGACCCCCCGCAGGATGTAGATGTGCGCGAGGCCGCCCGCGAGAAAGGTCGCCGAGTACCCGATGGTGATCGTGACCACGTGGGTCCCGAGCCAGAAGTTGGAATCCAGCACCGCGCGCATCATCTCCATGGTGTCGCCGGTGCTGGCGAGGTGGTGCGCGATGATCAGCGTCACGAAACCGGTCACCGCGGCCGCCGCCGTGGCGAAACCCCGCCGGAACAGGGCCTCGATGACCACGGCCATGAGCACCGCCGCCCATCCCACGAACACCGCCGAGGAATACAGGTTCGTGACGGGCGGACGACCCTGCAGCACGACGCGCGCGACGAGCCCGAGGGTGTGCACCACGAAGGCCACGAGCAGCACGCGATACGCGGCCTTTCCCAATACATCCGACCAACGCAGCCAGGAGAAACACACCAGGAGAAAGGCCATCACGTACAGGACGATCCCGCGATAGAAAGGCCCGGCGTGGTTGAAGGTGAATTCGTGGCCCATCTGCCGCAGCACACCCGCGTGGTGGGCGCCGAGATACTCGCGGATCGCCGCCAGCTCGGCCGCGAAGGCGCCCTTATCGCCCTTGCGAAACGCCTCCATCATCGCGGCATACCGGCCGGCCAGCGGGTGGATCTCGCCCGACGACAGCGACACCAGCAGCCCCTCGCCCATGTTGCGCCAATCGTCCTTGCCCTCCCCGGCCAGGGGCGGCAGGAACCGGAAGTACCCCGCCTGCGCCATGAGCTGGAATCGCGTGAACGAGTCGGCCAGAGCCGCGATCGCGGGATCCTCGGCCCTGGGCTTGCCGCCGCTGGCCCGTAGCGCCTCGCGACCGGGGCCCAGTTTGCCGACGAAGGCGCGGATGTCCGACGGGAAGGACTCGCTCGCCGGGTCCTGCACGGTATGCCGGAGCATCTGGTAGGTCATGAGCCTCTCGTGAAGGTTCAGCACCGCCCCCTGAAACCGCGTCCGTTGCTTCGACTCGATCTTGGACGCGCGCTCCGCCTGGTCGCGGATCCGCTCCAGGTGTGGCCCCATGTCATCGAAGCTGAAGTACTTGTCTTTGACCTGAAACCCCAGCAACCCCAGGACGTCGGGGTCGTGGATGACGAACACCTTGTCCTTGTCGGCGCGCCCCGGGTCGGCCAGGGCGCGCAGGAGCCACTCGAGGGCCGAGGTCGTCCCCTCCTCCGAGCGCAGGGTCTGCTTCCCGCGGAACGTGAGCAGCGTGTTGCGCGCGACGGTGTCCAGCGGCTTCAGGCGCCCGCCCTGGAGCACCGGCAACTCGCCCACCCCGACCCAGTCGAGATCGGTGCCATATTTCGGGCGACCCAGGCCCGCCAGCGCGTACGCCGCCGCCAGCCCCATCGCGATCCATGGAATCCACTTCTTCATGCGCGCCCCGCCATCATGCGTCCGCCTCGCGCCCACCGCGGGCGACCGGCACAAACCCAAAAAAGTGACCGAGGAACTGGACCAGCATCCCCGCCCCCACGACGCAAAACGCCACGTAGGGGATGAGCCAGCCGGGATTGTCCACCACCTGCAGGATCGTGGTGGCGTCGCCCTGATAGCCGGACTGGTAGAATGCCTTGCCCCCATACCGCAGGGGATTGTTCATGTAGATCAAGACGTCGCGGTCCTCGCCCGCCGGGGGATCGCTCAGGCGCACGAGGCTCGAGAAGTTTTTCGGGATCTCCGTGCCGGGATAGACGTCGTGGCGGAAATCCCGCAGCGTCAGCCAGAAGGGGAGGTAGTGCCGCTCGTGGCGCAGCGAGAGCGCGTATTTCGCCCCGGCGACCTCGACGATCTCCGGATCGGCGACCATGGCGGAGAGCAGCCACACGCCATGGCTCTTGTCCCCCTCGAGGACCTCCACGAAGGCCGCGGGACTATTCTGCGCCTTCTGGTCACCGCCAAAGGCCTCCTGCGGGAAAATGGACCGGGTCGCGCCCGTCCCCGCCGTGGCGAGGTTCACCGCCATCGGGGCCTCGGTCGTGCGCTCGGCGATGGCCGCGTTCTCAAAGTAGCCCCGCGTGATGAGATGGAAAGGGAGACCCGGCGGCGAAACGGATCGCCCCGCCCGGAGGCGCGAGGCGGGGATCGCTGTCACCGAAACCGTCTCGGCATCCGAGGGGTCGACGATGGCCAACTCGATGCGCTCGCGGCTCTCGGTGTAATTCCTGGTCTGGCCCTCGCTGATCTGCATCAGGGTCTCGACCGCGAACATGCCCGTTGAGAATTCCGCCGCCACGAAACCGACCAGCCCCGCGTGGATCAGCCAGAGCCCGGCCTGCTCCTTCACCAATCGCAGGCGCACCACGAAACTCGCCAGCAGGTTCAGCAGCAGCAGCAGGCCCGCGGTCGCCCCGCCGGGAAAGACGGGGATCGGAAAAGGGAGCGCCGCGGGGTGCCACCACACGAAGAAGCCCCGCATGTACCTATCGACGGCCTCAAACACGCCCATCCGCACCTGCGCCACCGTGCAGATGGCCACCAGCACCATCAGCAGGCCCAGCGAAAACAGGGTCAGCCTGAGATCGGCGAGCGGGCGGCACACGCGCTGGAGGTTCACGGCGCCGCCTTCCGCACGGTCTTCAGGAACCCCATGAAGGCAGGCTTCGCAGCCTCGAGGGATGCGTCATCACCCGCCAGTTTGAAAAACCATGTCTCGCCGGGACGCTCCAGCACCCCGCCTAGGATTCGCTTGCCGGGAGGCTGCTTCCGGAGATCGACGAACACGATGTCGCCGGCGGGTGCGGTGATCTTCTGCGACTCGCGGTCCAGCGTCGCCTGGTCCCATGGCCCGGCCTCGATCTGGCCGCGCCACCGGTTGATGTTGGGCAGCAACCCGCCCGCGCCGCCGCCGAGCACGATCACCGAGAGGTCACCCTTGCCCTCACCGTACCCGGGCACCTCAAAGCTCGCCGCCCGCATGCCGCCCGCCGGCTTGGCCACCCATTCCTTTGGCGCGTCCCACGCCAGCGCGGGCGCGCCGCCCGCGGGTGGCTGGCCCATCGTCATCGGCGCCATCGCCGACTGTCCCGCCGGCGCGCCCCCGCCAATGGGGGGATGATCCTTGGGCAGCCCGGTCCCGCCGACCGGCGGATGATCCGGCGGCAGCGCCCCCTGCCCCCCGATCGGCGGGTGGTCGGGCGGCAATTGCCCGGACGCCATGTCCCGCGGGGGCTTCCCCCCATCCTTCTCCTTCGGCACCCGGTACGCGCGGATCGGCTCCTCGCCGCAACCAGCGAAAAAACACAGCGCCAGCAGCGCCGGGGCCGGACCATGCATCAGCTTCTTAACCATAACCGGAAGGAAGAATTATATTGCGCGGAGTCGCACCAAGCGCAAGGCCCCGCGGTGCCTGGAACCACCGGCCCGGGAATATGTGGCCCATCGGGTCCGGCGGGAAAAATCTCTCTCGCCAGGCCGCGAAGAACGCGGAGAACTCCCCTGCGCCTCGGCGAGAGGTCCGGAATCTTCGAGGTCAGCCCCGCCGCCGGCTCTCGGGGGTGGCGCATCATGCAGGTCGAAACGCCCTCTTCGTCGTAGCCGCGGGACCACCGCCTTGGTAAAATGGCGCCGAAGCCGTAAGGCTTTTGAGCCCAAACTCTTACGCGTTCGGCTACGGGAGGCGCTGCGGTTATTTTCAAGTCAGGGGACGATATAAAAAGCCGCCGGCTCGGGTTCCCCCGTGCCGGCGGCATCCGAATTCTCTGTTCCCCTCGATTACTTCTTCAGGGACTTCATGTGCGCGACCAGGGCCTTGACGTCGTCGTCGGAAACGCCCGCGGTCGGTTTCATGACCAGCTTGCCGCCCTCCTTGACGCCATCCTTGATCGACTTGGCGATCGCGTCGTCGGACACCGCCTCCTTGCTGTAGTCCTTGACCTTGAGCTTCTTGCCCATCGCCGTGCCGCCCGCGCCATCCGCGCCGTGGCACTTGGCGCAATGCTGCTTCCACAGCGCCGCGCCGTCCGCACCGAAACATGACACCGCGGCCGCGAACCACGCGGCCACCCCAACGATCAGCATCTTCTTCATCTGTCTTTCTCTCCTTATTCTATCGCGTTGACTCGAACGAACTCTCGGACCTCAAACCCGTCCCGCGCCGTCCGGCCTCTCGGTCCGGCACATTGGACGCGGTCGGCGCCCCGGCGCTTCAGAACTTGAACTTCATGCCCGCATACGCCAGGTGCCCGTCGAAGCTGTTGTTGTTATCCGAAGTGACATCCTTGTAGTCGACGTGTCCATACCGGAGCGTGAGAATGATGTTCCGGGTGATCTCGCGGTTGACCGTGGCCATGATGGTGTGCTCCTCGCCCTCCGAGCCATACGGCATCGTCTGGAAGGAGTCGTCCACCCAGTTGTCGCACTGGTAGAAGCTGTACGCGCACTGGAAGCTGGTCTTGTCGTCGATCTGCACCCCCAGCAGCGCCCCGGCATTCCAGTAGCTGTTGCGCGATTGGCCCACGATCGACAGGTACCCCGCATCCAGCGTGGCCGGGCTGATGGCGTTGTTCCCCGGAAGCTCGCGTCCGTAGACCGGCGTCTCCATCTCGTTGAAGGAGAAGGTCCCGTAACCCTGGATGTACATCCACTGGAACGGCGACACCGTCAGGCTCTGGCTGAAGATGTGGCTATCGACCTGGCAGGTCTCGATCGAGTCCAGGGCCGTGGCCGAGTCGTCGAAGTCGCTGACCCGGTAGTAGTCGCCCCGCGTGTCGATCGTGGTGTGCTGCAGGTCGTATCGGCTCACCGACGTCATGAATGAGCACGGGCGCCACGTCAGCCTGACGTTCAGGTCGTGCGTCTGGAAGTCCTGCTCCCGGATGAACGAGGGATACAGGTCCCCGGTGCTGCCGCCGTCGGCCGGGTCCGCGTAATACTCCCAGTCGGTGAGGAACGCGTAGTCGATGTCCTTCTCCTTATAGAAGTACTGCGCCGAGAGGTTGATGGTGTGCGTCGGGTACCAGTTCACCCCCGCGACGTACTTCTGCATGAAGCGGTCGGTGTTGGTATCGCGGAAGAGTTCCGTGACGCCCACGTCGTGCCAGTCGCCATCGATGAAGGGCGCGCCCTCGTACTCGTAGGCCCCGAGCTCGGACTCGCTCTCCTTGAGGTGCGTCTCGCCGTCCGACCACTCCCCGCGGATGTAGAACACCCAGTCGGGCACGCCCGAGTACCGGATCTCGAGGCTCTCGGTCAGCTCGACGTCCTCGCGGGTGCCCATGTTCCGGAGATGGATCGGGATCTCGCGCGTCGAGAAGGTCTGCTTGGCCTTGCCCGCGCCGACAGACTGGTCGGCGAAGTTGGTCTCGACGAAGTCCGAGACGGAGTCGCGGTCCATGAACTCGACGCGGAAGGCGGGCACGATGGTGAGGTGCTCGAAGGGCGTGATGATCAGGTTCACGTTGCCCACGTACTGCTTCATGAACGCGCCGCCGACGAGGTCGTAGTAGCCCTCGTCGCGATTCTGGATGTTGTTGTACCAGGCGTCGTAGTCCTGGTCGAACTCGCCCGCGTAGACGCGCTGGCCGGTGAAATCCACGTCCATCGCGGTGAACGAGCCGCCGGTCGTCAGCGTGAAGACGTCGTTGAAGCGGGTCTCGGTGAAGCCGTGGGCGTTCCACATGTCGGAGTAGATCTTCTCGCGCGTGGTCAGGTGACGCCCGACCTCGACCGGATAGCGGGTGGCCGCAAGGCCCTCCTGCTTGACGCCGAATTCACCGGGGCGCCGGTAGGAGTACCGTGCGTTGTCCTCCTCGAGCAGCTCGAGGCGGCCGCCGATCCCGAAATCGGTGTTGCCGATGGTGTGGGTGACGTCGAGGTCGAAGGTGTCGCGGACCTCGTCGATATCCAGCAGCGTCGGAAGGTAGGCCCGCGTGCCGTAGGCCTTGAAGGGCCGCCCGCCGCGCTGGTAGTAGCCGCCGGTCCGGTTGCTGTCGCCCCAGATCGTCGAGCCCTTCTGGCCATCGCGCCAGTCGTGGGTGTACCGGAACGTGAACTGCGGGAGGTCGGGCAGCAGCAGCCCGGCCTCGAACCACAGCTCGCCGCGGTCCAGGTGCAGCTCGTCGTCGTGCAGGTCCTTGAACCAGTCCTTCGCGGGGAAATTCACGCCGTTGGTGCTGCCGGCGTTGCCGGGATAATACCCGCCGCTGCCGTCGTACCACGTGCGGAACTCCTTGTAGCCGACGTTGACGTAGCCCCAGTCCGGGTCCTCGTACTTGATGTCGATCAGGTTATCCATGTTGTCATAGATGAACCTCCCGTCGATCGAGAGCAGGGCGTTGCCGATGCCCTGCTCCATGTGCAGGTCCTGGATCCCGCCGTAGAACTGGTCGCTCGGCAGCCCGAAGCGCTGGTTGAACTGCGCGTCGTTCTCGTTGATCGAGTTGTAGCCGATCCCGACCTCGACCCAGTTGTTGAACACCTCTTCCTCGGCGACCTCGGTGGGCACCTCCGCCGCCTTCTCCGAGGCGACCGCCTTCTCGGAGGCCGCCGGGGCGGGCTCCGAGCCCGCGAGGGCCGGCCCGGCCCAGAGGCCGAGCCCCGCGACCGCCGCCGCCCGCATCCACCGTTTCATCAGGGAAATCTCGTTTTTCATGGTGTGTCTCCTTCTCGGTTCCTAACTCAGAAGCGCATCGACGAGCCGATCTGGGATCCGTGGATCGCCTCGTGGCAGCCCGCGCTCCAGCAGGTGCCGCGGCTCAGGAAGCCCGAGTGGTCCCGCCCGCCGATGAGGATCTGGCCGGGGACCGTCTGCTGCTGGAAGTGGCACTGGAAGCAGAGGTTCGCGTTGCGCGACTTGAGCAGCTTCTCGTTGACCGAGCCGTGCACCGCGTGGCAGGTCGAGCAACCCTCGCGCACGGCCTCGTGCTCGAAGGCGAACGGGCCGCGCTGCGCCACGTGGCACTTGCCGCAGGTGTCAAACTCCGTCGCCATCTGGGTGCCGCCCGCCGGGACCGCGTTGCCCTTGTGCGGGTCGTGGCAGTCGTTGCAGGTCACCTTGCCCGACATCACCGGGTGCGTGTACGGCAGGTTGAACTCGCCCCGCTTGTCCAGGTGGCACGCGAAACAGACCTCCGCCGAGCGCCGCGGGTTCACGATCGTCCCCCGCCCGCCGCCGGCCTCCACGTGCTTGCTCCCCGGCCCGTGGCAGGACTCGCAGCCGATGTTCTTGGCCTTCTCGCCCTTCGCCTGCAGCCGCGAGTGCGTCGCGTTCTTGAACTTCGCGCCCACGTCCGCGTGGCACTCCTCGCAGGCCGCGCTGCCCACGAACTCCGCCCCGGGGATCTCGTGGGGCGGCGCCACGATCGCGTGCTGGAACGTCGCGCACGAGATCAGCGCCGCGGGCGCCCCGAGGGCCACCAGCAGCGCCGGCATCTTGTCGGAATGTCTCTTGAACCAGGCCCTCGCCCGGAACCATCTTGGTGGGGATTCAGCATTCTTCATAGTCGTTAAGCGTCTGTGCGCTCTCCGCCAGCCCAGAGTGTCACTCCGTTTCTGACGCCCTTCACGCACGCTCTCCTTGGTTTAGTTCTCACCGACGGGGTCACGCTAGGGTTCACACCCTAGGCGGGTCAATGGATTAATTGAACGCTCCTGAGTCCCCCGTGTAGCGCCGGCCCGGGCCCCGCACCCGCCCGTGCGGCGCCCGACCATAAGATTTGATGATGAGAAAATTGGCTGATGAAATAAAGTAACTTATTAAATAAATCGAATCTTCATTGACATACGAAGGGGGGAGAATCCCCGCGGGCATGGAGGGCCTTCGAGCCCGGTTCCGGGCTCTTGAGATACATTATTTTATCTAATAGATACCATATCGCTACTTCTATCTTTTCCGACGTGCCGATCGGGCGACTGCGGCGGACCCCCGGAACGCGCCGAAACCGGGCCGCCGCTCGGAATTCCGTCGACAAGCGCCGCCGGGGGTTCCCAGAATGTGCACCAGGAGGAACAAACCACATGAGAAGAACCCGCCGCCAATTCCTGAAATCGTATGCCGTCGCCGGGGCCGCGCCGCTGATCCTCAAGTCGGGGCTGCTGGCGAAGGGCAATTCGCCGAACGAGAAGCTGAATCTGGCCTTCATCGGGGCCGGGGGGCGAGCCAACGCCAACATGAAAGAGATGGCCAACGAGAACGTGGTGGCGCTCTGCGACGTCGACGAGAAAACGCTGGCCGAGGCGGCGAAGAGGTACCCCGGGGCCAGGACCTATACCGACTGGCGAAAGTGCCTCGAGCAAAAGGACATCGACGCGGTGGTCTGCTCGACCACGGACCACACGCACGCGTTCGTGAACGTGTGGGCGATGAACCGCGGCAAGCACGTCTACTCCGAGAAACCGCTGGCGAACTCGGTGCACGAGGCCCGGGTGGTGCGGGAGAAATATCTGGCGAACAAGGGCAAGCTGGCGACGCAGATGGGCACCCAGATGCACTCGACGGACAACGCGCGCCGGGTGGTGGAGCTGATCCGCGCGGGCGCGATCGGGGTGCCGAAGGAGGTGCGCGTGTGGTGCAGCCGTCGCCCCGAGGGCGGCAGCTATCTCCCGCCCGAGGGCGAGCCGCCGGGCCATCTGCACTGGGACCTGTGGATCGGCCCCTCCCCGAAGCACCCCTACAACTCCGGTTACCCCGGGAGCTGCCTGAAGTGGAATCGGTTCTGGGACTTCGGCAGCGGGCAGATCGGCGACATGGGCAGCCACATGATGGACTGGGCGTTCTGGGCCCTGGACCTCCGCTTCCCCACCACGTGCGAGGCCCAGGGCTCGCCCGCGAACGAGGACACCTGCCCCACGTGGCTGACGGCCGTGTGGGATCACCCCGCCAATGACTGGCGCCCCGAGGTCAAGGTCTACTGGTATGACGGTGGCAAGAAACCGGGCATGCCGTCCAAGATCTTCCACCAGCAGGCCGAAGAATTGGCCGAGGCCAGCGTCCGCGGCGCCGAGGGCAAGGACCCTCTCTTCAAGGGCCTCCTCTTCAAGGGCGACCAGGGATTCCTCATGTGCGATTACAGCTGGCGCCTGCTGATGCCCAGCGGCGACATGACGCACTACAAGTCACCCAGGCCCGAGGACCTGATCCCCCCCTCCCCGGGCCACCAGCTGGAGTGGATCCAGGCCTGCAAGACTGGATCGCCCACCGGCTGCAACTTCGACTACGCCGGCGCCGAGATCGAGCACAACCTCCTGGCCCTCGTCGCCTACCGCGTCGGCAAGAAGCTCCAGTGGGACGCCGCGAACCTCAAGGCCACCAACTGCCCCGAGGCCGACAAGTTTATCCGGAAGCAGTACCGCACCGACTGGGTCCTGGACGGATAGCCAAATCCCCCGGGGCCCCGAGGAACGTCCGTCGGATCGGAGAATGCAGCCCATCGGGTCCGGCGGCCGCCGGCGGTCATTCGATCCGCCCGCGGGCCCACTGCGAATTTAGAGAATGTAGCCGAGGCCGTGAGGCTTTGGCGCCCAAACGCTCACGCGTTCGGTTACGGGGAGCGATGCGGCAATTTTCGAGTCAGCGGCCACCGCAGGCGCCAGATGGCCTACAGCTCCCGGTAGACGATGTCGTCGACGCAGAGCTCGCCGCGGCCATCTGTCAAGAACCAGACGACGTGGTCCATCTCGTTGCCCTTGACCTTGCCCTCCAGCGTGAAGGCGTACTTGATCTGCTTCCACCCGCCGGGGCCGATCTCCTCGCGCTTGTGGTGAGAGGAGAGGAGTTTCTTGCCGTACCACTGGGCCTCTTCGCCGCGGCGGGTCTTGAGCTGCTCCCACTCGTTGGACCACGTGTACCACTCGCATGACTGGAATCCGCTGCGGCGCGCCCAGAAGCTCAGCTCGTACCTCTTGCCGATGATCAGCCTCGCGTGCCCCTCGTACCGCAGGACGTTCTTGAAGTCCTTGATCTTCGCCCCGATCTCCGGGAACTTGCCGCTGGCGACGACCTGTTTCGGCTCGACGTAATACAGTCGCAGGCAGTCGCCGCCGCTGCGGTTGGGGCCGGCGGTGTTCGAGGGGTCGTTGAATTGTTCCACCACGTGGTACGGCACCCCGGGGCGCATGCTCGTGTCGGTCCAATAGACCGGCCGCTTCGTGGCGGGATAGATGTCCGCCCCCTTGACCGGCTCGAGCTTCTCGAACTTGAACGCCCCCGCCTTGCCGGAGTTTTTCGACAGGTGGATGCTGCCGTCGGTCTTGCCGACGACCAGGTCCGGCAGCCCGTCGCCATTGATGTCCCCGAAGGCCGCGCACGCGAGCTGCCCCACGGACTTCTGGCCGCCGATGGTCACGGGCAACCCCTCGGAGGACAGCGGCTCCTTCAGCTCCCTGTTGTTGCCCTTGTTGAGGTGCGCCGTGATCTCGCCGCGGTAATCGCAGACCACGACATCGGGATTGCCGTCGTTGTCCCAGTCCATCACGGTGGGCTTGAGCTGCTCCCGCCCGTCGCCCCAGACCATCACCTTGCGCTCCTCGGGTTTGAAGCGGGGCCCGGAATTGCTGCCGGTGTTCAACAGGAGATACACGGCGTTGCAGGCATAGGTGCCCTCGCCGATGATCAGGTCCTTGGCCCCGTCGCCGTTCCAGTCCCAGACGCAGGGCGTGAAAAGATTGCCCCAGAACTCGCCCTGCTGCCGGATGTTGATCTCGACGTCCGCAGGGCGGCTGCCGGGCACCGCGATGCGCCCGCCGCTGATGTTCAGCGGCACGTGGAACACCTCGCCGTAGAAGCTGCCGACGACCAGCTCGGGCTCGTGGTTGCCATCCCAGTCGGCCAGGTGCACGCGGGGCACGTAGCGCGGGTTATCCCGCTCCCACGGCTCGTGTATCTTGTAACCGCCCCAGCGCTCCTCGGAGTACAGCCACATGGGCAGGATCTCGCCCTGCGTGAATTTCGGCTCCTCCTTCGTGCCCGCGTTCTTGAACACCCAGATGTATCCCAGGCCATCGCCGGCGACGATGTCCGGCAACTGGTCACCGGTGACGTCGCCCACCGCGGGCGAGGCGGGCATGGGCACCCCCGTGACGTTGCCCGAGCTCGTCGCGGCGATCCGGTTGCCCGTGGGCACGCGCAAGTTCCCCTTGCTCTCGACCCCCTCCCAGAGCACCTCGACCTGGATCGCCCGGCCCATGTCGCCGTTGTTGACCATGTTGCTGCCACCGCCCTGCTGCGCGGCGAGGGGGCATCCCGCGCACCAGAACAGCACGGGAGTCGCCAGCGCGGCGACGCCACCTGCGGTCCGTCTCGGGTTCACGGGACCAGATACTAATGCCGTTCGCGCCACCGTCCAGCAAAAGCCCGGAATCACCAGATCCGCGCTTGCCACCGACCCCGGATCGGGCAGTATTCCGCATTCCCCTATGACTACCGAGCGCAAGTTATCCATTGCCCTGATCGGGGCCATCGCCGTCGCCCTGGCGGGCGGCGTGGCGACCTGGTACATGCACCGCCAGAAGACCGAGGCCGAGGCCCGCCTCGAGCAGGCCAGGGCGGACTTCCGGCTCGAGCGAAAAGCCCTGGTCACCGAGTACGAGAATTCCGCCGAGTCCGCGCGCCAGGAGCACAGGAAACAGCTCGAGCAGCTCGAGGAGCGTATCCGCATCATCGCCGAACACCCGGGCAAGATGATGGACCAGCTCACCGCGATCCGCGACCAGCTCAAGAGCGGCGGCGAGACCGACGAGAGCACCCTCCAGACGCTCCGCCTCATCGGGGCCCGGATCAAGGCGCTGGAGGAGAGCTACGCCGGCCCGCTCCAGGAGCTCGTGCGCCTCAAGGCGACCTACGCGAGGCGGATGAACGAGAAGCTCGAGGCGCCCAAGGGCTGGATATTCGCCTCGATCTTCAAGCGCGGCCAGATCAACGAGTACAACAGGAAGGTCGGGGAACAGCGCGCGCTGGGCAAGGTGGTGACCGACCTCGACGCCGCCTACAAGAGCGCGCAGGCCGCGGTGGCCAAACACCGGGAGGCGGTCCAGGGGGCCTCCAGAGACATCGAGAGCCTGGCCGAGATCACGAAGGAGTCCTCGTACAAGGCGATCGAATTCTGCGAGGTCGCCAACCGCATGCTGGAGGCGCACCGGCGATTCGTCGAGTCCGACGCCTACAAGAGCGCCCACGAGGTCTCGCCCAAGACGCTGCCATAGCCTGCATATTTCCCGCGCATGCGCGAAATATGCAGGCTCAAAGGATTTGCGGCACTCGTCCGACGAATCCCTGGCCGGGGATGACCGAAGGCTGTGGCCCATCTGGTCACAGATGGGATCGTTCGAATTCGCCCGCGGGTCCACGGTCTGGCGACCGTGGCTACAGAATCTTCGGGCCAGACATCATGACCCGCGTGCGGGGCACCACCGGGTGGAGAAAATGTAGTTGAAGCCGTGAGGCTTTGGCGGCCAAACGCTCACGCGTTCGGCTACGGGGAGCGATGCGGCAATTTTCGAGTCTAGCCCCGCCGCAGGCGGTCCATTTCCCATTGCGCGCCACGGCGCGATGGGCCAACCTGCCCATCGGGTGGCGGGAGGTGGCGCCCAGCGGCATCGCCCGGCCCGCCAGGGAAAGGACGGCGCGATGGCTCGGGCGATCAGGGTCTTGGCAATCCATGGCATCGGGCACCAGGAGGCCCGGAAGCCGCAGTGGCAACCCCAGTGGGAGCGGGCGATCCGCGACGGCATCCTCGCGTGGGCGCCCGGCGCGGAAGTCGATGTCGGGTTCTTCGATTTCGATGACCTGTTCGCCGCGGCCCCGCTGGACCCGCGGGTGATCGGCGGCGCGCTGCGCGAGCTGTTCGGGGGCCTGGTCTGGCATGGCGCCGGAGACCTCCTTGGGCGACGCCGCGGCAACGTCCATTGGCTGGGCGAGCAACGGTGGGGCGCCGGCATGGTCGCCCAGTGGGCATCGGATGCCCGGCTCAGGCGGCGGCTCCGGTCGCGGCTGGCGGCGGCCGTCGGTGAGTTCGCCCCCGACGCGGTCTGCGCGCACAGCCTCGGCTCGCTCGTCGCGTACGACGCCTTCATCTGGCCCGGGGCCAAGGCCGCGATGGCCGACCGGACCTTCGTGTCATTCGGCTCGCAGATCGGCTTTCCGGCGGTCCGCGGCATCTATGGCGGATTCATCCGCCCCTTCGAATGCCGCGCGTGGTTTCACCTCTATAACCCCAACGATGACGTCATGACCGCCCCCATCCGGCTCGCCGATGGCCGCTTCCAAGAAATCGTCACGGATTTCGAGCAACCCGGCACGGGCGACCACGATGGCGAGCGCTACCTGGCTCACCCCTCGACCCGCGAGCACGTGTGGCGATCCCTCGCCCTGCGCGGGAGGCGCGCCGGAACCCGGCGCCCCGCCCGGCGCCGCGCGCCCGACCGCCGGGCGCTCCTGGTCGGCATCAACCAGTACCCCGACCCCGCCGACAGGCTCGACGGGTGCGTCAACGATGCCTTCCTGATCAGTTCCGCGCTCCAGGAGTGCGGCTTCGCGGCCGAGGACATACGCATGGTCACCGACGCGCGGGCCACGGCGCGCGGCATCCGCCAGGGCCTCGAGTGGCTGCTCGATCGCGCCGGCGACGGGGACCAGCGCGTCTTCTTCTACGCCGGGCACGGCTCGCAACTGGCCAATCGCGGCGTCGGCGAAACCATCGACCGCCTCGACGAATGCCTCGTGCCCTCGGATTTCGATGGCTCGCCCGACACCGCCATCCGCGACGACGACTTCTTCGACCTCTACGCGCAACTCCCCTACGGCGTCGATCTCGTGGCCATGTTCGATTGCTGCCATTCCGGCGGCATGGCCCGGCCCTCCGGCGCAAAGGTCCGCACGATATCCCCGCCCGATGATGTCCGGCACCGATCGATCCGCTGGGATCCGTCGAAAGAGATGTGGCTCCCGCGCGACCTCGCGCCCGCCAACAGGGACCTCATGAAGTACCCGGGCATCGTCACTTCGGGCGGCGCCCGGCGCATCGGGTCCGGAGTCGCCTCGAGGCGCCTCCGGGACAAGGACTACGATCGAATCCGGAGACAGCTCGGCCATCGCGGGCCCTACTGGCCGCTGCTCCTCTTCGCCTGCGGCGAGCAGGAACTCGCGGGCGAATACCACCACGGGCCCATCGCCTACGGCGCCTTCACGTTCGCGATGGTCAAGATCCTGCGCGAGCGCGGCAGGGCCGGGACCCCCGTCTCGTTCAAACGCCTCGTCGATGATACATCGCGGTTGCTCCGCGGCCCCGACCTCGGCTTCGACCAGACGCCCCAGGCCCACGGCCCCGCGACGAAACTCAACGCCGCCGTCCCCTGGATCGGCAAGAGGGCCGGCCGATGAAAGCATAGCCGATCTCGAAAAGCCCCATAGCCGAACGCGATCCCCGCAGCCAAACGCGTGCGCGTTTGGCCGCCGGCGGTCAAGTTAGGCTCGAATCTGGGGAGCGCGATCATACACTGCCCCCATGGATTCTCGCGCCGCCATCCCCTCGCTTGCCCTGATCGTCGCGTGCGCCGCGATCGCCGGGCCGCCCCCCACCGAATCCAACCT